>NZ_JBFUAF010000013.1:0-133177 GCF_056406415.1 Arthrobacter sp. P1_C12_2
ACGCCGGACCGGCTCGGCCGTGCCCAGGATGTCCACGACCACCCCGGGCCGGACGCCCCCGGCGCCCAGGCACGCGGCGTGGTCATCGCCGGTGCTCACCACGACCGCGCACCGCGTGGTCAGGCCCAGCGCGGCCGCGGCCTCCGCGGTCAGCGTGCCGGCCACGTCGGTGGCCCGGCCGATCTCGGGCAGCTTGGCCCGGTCCAGCCCGGCCGCATCGATCAGTTCATCGCTCCAGTCCCGGGCCACCACGTCATACAGCAGGGACGAGGAGGAATTGGCGTGGTCCTGGATCGACCGGCCGGTCATCCACGCCACCGCGTAGCCGCCCACCGAGGGCAGCGACGCGGCCCGCGCGTAAACCTCCGGCTCGTTGTCGGCCAGCCACATCAGCTTCGGCCCCGTATGCGAGGCATCCARRTTCAGCCCGGTCCGGGCGAACAAACGCTCCGGATCGATCGCCCGGCCCAGCCGGGCCACCTGCTCGGTCGCGCGCCGGTCCAGCCARATAATCGCCGGCCGCAGCGGCCGCAGGTCCCGGCCCAGCGGAACCACCCCGTCCACCTGGCTCGACAGCCCGACATGGGTCACCGCCGCCGGATCCACCCCGGAGGAGGCCAGCACCGCACGCACACTGGACGCGATGCCGTTCCGGTAGTCCGCCGGATCCTGCTCCGCCCAGCCGCTGTGCGGGTGCGCCATCGCATACCCCGCACTGGCCGTCGCGACGATCCCGCCCTCCGGCGACATCAGCACCGCCTTCGCGCTCTGCGACCCGAGGTCACAGCCGATTACATATCCCAATGAAATACTCCTTTGTATCCCAGCGGCCGTCCCCCGAAGCCATCACCATCTGCGCAAGTCGTCAGACGTCTAATAACTACGATACGGGCAGTGTTCCGTGATCGTCAACTCGTGGAACCGGCCGCCCGGTCCGGAGACCATGAAGGAAGCTGCCTGGCCACCGCCGCCCGGGACATCCTTCGAACTGAATGACTTCCGGGGGGCCTGCTCCGTTGCGAAAACCCGGCCAGAGCCGCCGGCCCGAGCGTCGAAGTCACTGCCTGCTCGACCCGAAAATCACGAACGCCCGCCCGGGTTACCCGGGCGGGCGCATTTGGATTCTGCGGCACGTGAAGGCCACCTACAGCAGGCTCGTGCCGATGTCCCTTCCGATCCGGCGAAGCAGCGCGGCGGAAAGTTCGGGGTCTTTCGACGAGTCCTGGTCGGTGTACTCGGCCAAGGTGTAAACCCGGGTGAGGTCCATTTCGGACCACCGTTCCTGTGGCAGGAGGGAGCGGCCGGCGACGGCGATGATCGGACGGGATCCGGACCGCCGGGCGACGGCGGCGGGCAACTTCCCGGCAAGGGTCTGTTCGTCGAGGCTGCCTTCGCCGGTGATGATGACGTCGCAGGTGTCCTTGCGGGCATTGAAGTCCAGCAGGTCCAGGAAGTAGTCGGCGCCGGAGACCTGCTTTGCCCCGAGCAGCAGGCATGCGTAGCCGATTCCTCCGGCGCTGCCGGCGCCGGCGTGCCCAGCCAACCGGTCCGCCTCGGTAATTCCTGCGGCCGTCAGCTGGGCGACGAAGTGTTCGAGGCCCTCGTCAAGGGCGGCGATCTCCTCGGGTCCGGCGCCCTTTTGCGGACCGAAGACCGCCGGCGCCCCCTGGGCGCCGAGCAGCGGGTTATGGACATCGCTGGCGACGATTAGCTCGGTGTCGGCCAGTTCAGCAAGTGTGGTCTGTTCGATGGTGTGGATCTGTGCCAGCGCCCCGCCGCTGCCGTTGAGCTGCCGGCCGTCGGCGTCGCGGAAGCCGTACCCGAGGGCGGTGAGCATGCCCATGCCGCCGTCGGTGCTGGCGCTGCCGCCCAGGGCCAGGACAATCCTGGCCGGTTTCAGGCTGAGCGCGAACAGAATGGCCTCGCCGAAGCCGCGGCTGGAGGCACCTAGCGGATCCGGTGTTCCGCCCGGCAGGAGTCCGAGGCCGCAGGTGTTGGCCACCTCGACGACGGCGGTGGCGCCGTCGAACGCGATGTTGGCCTGGACGTGCCGGCCGGTGGGTCCTGAGACGGTGTAGCTGCGCCGGGTGAAGCCGGAGGCGACGGCGGCATCGACGCTGCCGTCACCTCCGTCCGCCAGGGGAAGCAGTTCGCAGTGGATCGTCCCGGCTGCGGAGCGGAGTCCTGCCGCCAGGGCATCGGCCACCGCGCCGGCCGTGAGGCTGCCCTTGAACTTGTCGGGTGCGATCAGGGCTCGCACGCTTTTCGGGGCGGTTGTGGTGAACATGTCAGATGCTTTTCGAGTAGGCAGGGCGCCGGTCATCACTCGAGGCGGGGGCGTCGTCGGCGGATTCTGCGTGCTGGGGACTGGCCGTGCGGGGATCGTGGACGGTCAGGTCAGCAGCGATGTCCGTGAACTCGTCGAGGGGGGTCGGATCCTCACTGGGCAGGGGCTCAACCACTTCGCCGTTGAAGACGCGGCGGACCCGGTCCGCGTCCAGCGTCCGGTCCCACCAGGCGATAAACAGGGTGGCGACGGCGTTGCCGGTGAAGTTCACCAGGGCCCGGCATTCGGACATGAACTTGTCGATGCCGAAGATGAGCATGATGCCGGCAGCCGGGATGGTGCCGATGGTGGCCAGGGTGGCCGTCAGGGCGATGAAGCCGCCGCCGGCGACGCCGGCCGCGCCCTTGAACGTGAGCAGCATGACCGCGATCAGGCCCAGTTGCTGGCCGATGGTCAGCTCCGTGTTGGTGGCCTGGGCGATGTAGACCGCGGCCAGTGACAGGTAGATGGCGGCGCCGTCGAGGTTGAAGCTGTACCCGGTGGGGACGACGAGTCCGACCGTTTCCTTCTTGACCCCTGCGTGCTCAAGCTTGCGCATCAGGCCCGGCAGCGCCGGTTCGGCGGTGGAGGTGCCGAGGATGAGCAGGTACTCCTCCTTGAGGTGGCGGATCATCTTGAAAATGTTCAGCTTCAGGAAGGCCATGACCGATCCGAGAACCACGACGACGAACAGGATCGAGGTGGCGTAGAAGAGCACGATCAGCCCGCCCATGCTGGAGAGGGAGGAGACGCCGTACTTGCCGACGGCGAAGGCCATCGCGCCGAACGCGCCCAGCGGGGCGGCCTTCATGATGAAGCCCAGGATCTTGAACATGACCCCGGTGAGGCGCTGGACCCCGTCCAGGACGGGCGCCCCGACCTTGCCCATGGCGTTCAGGGCGATGCCGAAGATCACGGCGATGAAGATGATCTGGAGGATGTCGCCTTCCACGAAGGGCGCGACGATGCTGGTCGGGATGATGTGGGTCAGGAACTGCCACCATTCCTGGTGGGCGCCGGCGTCGATGAGCTTGGCCGCGGAGTCCGTGGTCTTGATGGCGCTGGCATCGGCGTTGACGCCATCGCCTAGGCGGAAGATGTTGATGGCAACCAGGCCGAAGAGGAGGGCGAAGATGGTGCCGATCTGGAAGTACGTCAGGGCCTTCAGGCCGGTCATGCCGACCTTTTTCAGGTCCGCGACGCTGGCGATGCCGCCGACGATGGTCAGGAACACGATCGGACCGATCAGCATCCTCATGGCGTTGACGAACGTGGTGCCTATCGGTTCCAGTGCGATGCCGGCGGCGGGCGCAAGCCAGCCCACCAGAATGCCGAGGACGATGCCGGTCAATACCCAGAAGTACAGCTGCCTGTACCAGCGTGTCTTGGGGGCGGGCGTTGCGGCGCCCGCGGTGGTGATGGGTCCCATGATTCCTACCTCATTGTGGAATGTGAATGCCAGTGGTGCTTGAAGAATGAAGAGCTGGGTCGGGCGGGCGGCGGCGACGGTGCGCGGCGCCGCCCGCCCCGAACGTGGGCTGGCTAGACGGCGGCCAGGGTGTGGGTGAGGGCCTTGATGATGGCGTCGGTGACGTCATCGGTGTTGGCCTCGCCGCCGACGTCGCGCGTCAGGTGGCCGCCGGCCGTGGTCTGCTCGATGGCGGCCTCGACCAGGCGGGCTTCCTCATGCAGGCCGAAGTGGTCCAGCATCAGGGCGGCGCTGGCGATCGCGCCGATCGGGTTACTGATGCCCTTGCCGGCGATGTCCGGCGCGGAGCCGTGGACCGGTTCGAACATGGACGGGAAGCGGCGTTCCGGGTTCAGGTTTGCGCTGGCCGCCAGGCCGAGGCTTCCGGCCAGGGCCGAGCCGAGGTCCGAGAGGATGTCCGCGTTCAGGTTCGAGGCGACGACGACGGAGAGGTCTTCGGGGTGCAGGATGAACTTGGCGCTCATGGCGTCGACCAGAACGCTTTCCGTGGCCACGTCCGGATAGTCCAGGGCCACCCGCTGGAAGGTTTCGTCCCAGAGGACCATGCCGTACTGCTGGGCGTTGGACTTGGTGACGGAGGAGACCTTCTTCACCGTGCGGGTCCGGGCGAGGTCGAAGGCGAAGCGCATGATCCGCTCGCAGCCCTTTTCGGTGAACAGGGCGGTCTGGAGGGCCACCTCATTGCCGGGACCGCGGCCGCTGAGGTTCCGTCCGCCCAGGCCGGCGTACTCGCCTTCGCTGTTTTCGCGGACCACGATCCAGTCGAGCTCGGTGTGATCGGCCTTGCGCAGCGGAGACTGGATGCCGGGCAGGAACTTCACCGGGCGGATGTTGGCCCACTGGTCGAAGTTCTGCGTGATGTTCAGACGCAGGCCCCAAAGGCTGATGTGGTCCGGGACGTTCTCCCAGCCGACGGCGCCGAAGTAGATGGCGTCAAAGTCCTTGAGGACTTCCAGACCGTTCGGGTCCATCATCTGGCCGGTCTTTTCGTAGTAGCCGCAGCCCCACGGGAACTGGGTCCACTCGAAGGCGAACTTACCGCCGGAATTCTCGGCAAGGGCATCCAGGACGCGGCGCCCCGCGGAGACGACTTCCTTGCCGACGCCATCGGCAGGTATTGAAGCGATGCTGAAATTCTGGGTGGCGCTCATGTGCCTACCTCCTCGTTGAGTGTGTTAGCAGCGTCACACTGCTTGTCCTCTTCAAGTAGAAGGCCCGGCACCAGCCACCGTCCAAGACCAAGATCCGATCCGATAGATAGGTTTAGCCTATTCGTCGACGACCTGCGAGCCTTTGGCCGCCGACACGTGCAGCTCTGCGACCGTCAGGAAGGCATTGGCGGCGGGCGTCAGATCGTCCTTCCGGCTCAGGATGGCGACGTCGAGATGGGACACCGGTTCGATCAGTAGGGTCCGCAATCCTGACTTGTGCGCCAGCGGCGCCCAGGACGAGGGCATCACGGCGTGGCCCACCCCCGCCAGGACCAGCGGCAGGATCGACGTCCGGTGTGCGACCTCCACCACGATTTCAGTGTCGACGCCACGGGCCAGGGCATCGTCGACCAGCCAGCGCATCAGGGATCCGCGCTGGCTTGCGATCAGCCGGTGGCCGCCCAGATCCTCACGCTGAATGGCCGTCCCCGGGCCGAACGTGTCCGCGTGCGGGTTGACGATGAGGATCAACGGCTGGCGCTCGAGCTCCAGGACCTGGACACCCGGGACCCGGATGGGGTTTGGGGATCCGGCCAGGCCGATCTCGGTGCTGCCGCTGCGGACGGATTCAACGACCTCCTCGGGCGTGAACGCGGCACTGACGTTTAACCGCACCGACGGATGCGCCCGGGTGTACTCGGCGATCATGGACGTCAGYGGCTCGATGCCGGGCGAGGGCATGGAGATAATGTCCAACCGCCCGCTCCGCACGCCCCGCAGCGCCTGCACCGCGGACTGCGCGGCATCCAGGTCCCGCATGACGAGCCGGGCGGGCCCGACGAGTTCCTTACCCGCTTCGCTGAGCACCGCCCGGCGGCCGATGCGGTGAAAGAGCGGCACCCCAAGGTCCTTTTCCAGGCCAGCGATTGTCTGGGAGAGGGACGGCTGGGCGATGAGCAGGTGCTCTGCGGCGCGGTTGAAACCGTCGTGGTCAACGACGGCCAGAAAATACTTGAGCTTCCGTGTGTCCACGCTAACTCCTTCACCGGTCCGGTCTTGGGCTCCCGGCGCCCTGGGAATGCACGCCCGAGGGCGGCAAGGCGTGCGGCGCTGAAGCATAGATAGCCTACGCCTATCAGGAGGCGCCGGCTCAGCGTGACGTAGGCGCCCGCTGACGGTCTGGTCTGGCTGCAACCCCCGGGCCTAGAATCGGGCTGGGCGCAACGGGCCAAGGCACCGGCCGGACACGCCCGCCGGAGGATCACATCCATGTTCCAGCGGTGCCAGTAGGGGGAGCCCCGCCATGACTGTTGTTAACAGGCCCATCAGTTCGCTGCCRCCGGAACGCGCATCCCGGGTGGAGTCCTGACCGCCGTGGAGACCACCGGAAAGCTTGAAACGGAACGAAAATACGACGCCGAGACCTCCTCAGCGCTTCCGGACCTGCGGGAAATGAAGGGTGTGGACGACGTCGCGGAGCCGGTGACGGATCACCTTGAGGCTGTGTACTTCGACACCCCGTCCCTGGCCCTCGCCGCACGGCGCCTGACCCTGCGGCGGCGCACTGGCGGCACGGACGCCGGGTGGCACCTCAAGCTTCCCGCCGGAACCGACCAGCGGGAGGAAATCCACGCCCCGCTGGGCCAGCCGGAAACCGTTCCGGAAGAACTGTCCGATCATCTGCAGGTATTTACCCGGGGCGAAGAACTGATGCCCGTCGCCCGGCTGAGTACGCGGCGCACCACCTACCGGCTCTACGGGCCTATCGGTGAGCACCTGGCCGACTTCGCCGACGACCAGGTCCATGCCGAGGCTCTGCAGCCGCCGGGGCCGGCCCTCGACTGGCGTGAATGGGAGCTCGAACTCGTCCACGGAACCAGGGAGTTCCTCGACGCAGCCGCCGAAACCCTGACGTCCACGGGAGCGAGCCGCTCCGCCTATCCTTCCAAACTTGCCCGTACGTTTGGCGAAGCGTGGCCAGCGGAGCTCAGCCCCCGGAGCGGAAAGCCCCGGAAGAAAGGACCGGCATCCGACGTCGTGACGGCCTATCTGGGCGCGCGGATCGAAGACTTCATCGCCCATGATCCGGGCGTCCGGCTGGGAACACCGGATTCCGTCCACAAGATGCGGTCCGCGACCCGCCGGGCGCGCTCCGTCCTGGCCACCTATCGCAAACTTTTCAACCGCTCAGCGGTCCGCGAACTCCAGGCTGAACTGAAGTGGCTGGGCCAGAGCCTGGGCCCGGCCCGCGACGCCGAAGTCATGCTGGAGCGACTGCGCCAGCACCTGCTGGAACTCCCCGAAGAACAGAGGTCCGGCTCTTTGAACCAGATGATCGAACTGGAACTGGTCGCAGTCCACAACGCAGGTTACAGAAACGTCCTCAAGACGCTCCAGACCGACCGCTATTTCCGCCTCCTTGGCTCCCTTGAGGACTTCCGGGACCACCCGCCGGCCAAGCCTCGCGCCTTCCGCCCCGCGCGCAAAGTGACGGCGAAGCTGGTGAACAAGGCCGCAAAACGGGTTGAGCGTTCCCGGAGGGCCGTCAAAAGCTCCGCCGACCGGACTGCCCGCGACACGGCGCTGCACGAGGTCCGAAAAGACGCCAAACGCCTGCGCCACGCGGGCGAATCGGTCACCGAGATCCACGGCAAACGCGCCGGCAAGCTCACAAAATCCGCTGGACGGCTCCAGACAGTACTCGGCGACCATCAGGACAGCGTCATGGCGATCGCCCTGCTGCGGAGACTGGCGGCCATCCCGGACCTGCCCGCCGACGCTGAGCTCGGCCTGCAAAGTTTGCTGGAGATGGAGGAACGCCTCGCCCGGAAGACGGACAAGAAGGCCCGCAAGGCAGCGAAAAAGCTTCGCGGCCTGCGCCTCCGCTCCTGATCCGGGATGCGTCGAGTTACTGGTCGGACAGCCTGCGGGCCATCGCGGAAACTCTGGCGCGATCCCTGCGGTACATGGCGGAGTGATCGAGAAAATCTTCCCGTCCGGTAGCTGCAGCGCGACCGTCCGTCAGCTCAGCCAGTTCGTCCAGCCTGGCCGCGAGGGTTTCGAAGACTCGCACGTGTCCGAAACGGACACCGTAGGCGTCAATCAGGGCATCCAGACGGGACAACCGCTCCTGCTCGTCCGGGGCCCCGGGGCCGCCGTTTTCTCCCAGCGGCACGAGCCGGTATGCCAGGTAGGCAAAGTCCCATATCCGTGGTCCCGGCGAGGCCGTGTCGAAGTCGATGAGCGCCGTCAGCCGCCCGCCGGCAAACACCATGTTGTACGGCGCGGCGTCGTTGTGGCACACGACTTCTGCGGGTTGGTGCGTGGGCAGTTGCCACGTGAGATCCGCTTGGGCCAGCCCGGCGCTGGCATCGTGGATGCGGCGCAGTAAGGCCCCGGCGTCCTGCAGAACGGAAGGATCCCAAATCCACTCCGGCAACGGGTAGTGTGCCGCATCGCCGTCGATGAAGCTGAGGATCTCCCGGCCATGTTCGTCCAGGCCCAGTGCCTGGGGGACCTCAGCGACGCCAGCATGCCGAAGCGCTTTCAGGAGCGCATGAACTGCCGGCGTCCACGGCCCCGCGGTCCGCCGCACCGTCCCACCGACCCGCGTGACGAGATTCGAATTGCCTCCGGTCAGAACCTCTTCTCCATCCATCCGCCCAAATCTACCCTCGTGGACCCTCGCCGCAGGATTGGGGGAGCGAGGGCCCGGTTCGGCATCACCGGGTCGGGGCGTCGGCGCCGACTGCGTCACTTTGTGCCCCTCCGACGACGAAACCGTGACGTTACACCCCGAGCGGGCGCATCCGTGTCAGGATCAGTCATGACCGACCGCCTGATGCTCCTCGACACCGCGTCGCTGTACTTTCGCGCGTTCTACGGCGTGCCCGACACGATCCGCCGGGCCGACGGCACCCCGGTGAACGCCGTTCGCGGGCTGCTCGACATGATCGCGCGGCTCACCACTGACTACGGCGCGACGCATCTCGTCGCGTGCTGGGACGACGATTGGCGCCCGCAGTGGCGGGTGGATCTCATCCCGAGCTACAAGTCGCATCGGGTCGCCGAGGCGGTGGCCGGCGCCCCCGATGTCGAGGTGGTGCCGGACGAGCTCGAGGCGCAGATTCCGATGATCCGCCGGGTGCTCGGGCTCGCCGGCATCGCCGTCGTCGGGGCTGCCGAACACGAGGCCGACGACGTCATCGGCACCTACGCCAGCCACGCCGAGCTCCCGGTCGACGTAGTAACGGGCGACCGCGACCTCTTCCAGGTCGTCGACGACGCTCGTCAGGTGCGGGTGATCTACACCGCGCGCGGCATGAAGAACCTCGAAGTCCTGACCGACGCGGTCGTCGTCGGCAAGTACCGCGTGCTGCCCGGGCAGTATGCCGACTACGCGACCCTGCGCGGCGACAGCTCTGACGGGCTGCCGGGCGTCGCCGGCATCGGCGAGAAAACCGCGGCGTCGCTGCTCGGCGAGTACGGCACGCTCGACGGGCTGCTCGCAGCTGCCGCGGACGCAGGAAGCGGGCTGTCCACTGCCGTGCGGTCCAAGCTCGCCGCGGCGGCGGACTACCTCACGGTCGCTCCCGCCGTCGTGAAAATCGTTCGGGACCTGGAACTGCCGACGCTCGAGGAGGCGGGAGCGCAGCTGCACCCGGTCCCCGACGGTTCGCGCGCCGACCTTGAGCGTCTCGCCACAGAGTGGAACCTTGGCGGCTCGGTCAGGCGGCTCCTTGAGGCGCTCGACCTGCGTCGTTAGGGGAAAGTCCTTGGATTGCGTGGGCAAAAGGCCGCGGCAGAGGTGCGATCCGGACCGCACCTCCGCCCTCCGGCTGCCTGTTTTCAGTGTTTCTTGAAGGCGTCTTTGACTTTTTCGCCGGCCTGCTTCAGGTCTGCTTTGATGTGCTGGGTTTTGCCTTCGGCCTTCATCTTGTCGTCGCCAGTGGCACTGCCGGCCGCTTCTTTGCCCTTGCCGTGGAGTTTCTCGGCGGCGTTATGGATCTTGTCACCCATGCCCATGATGATCCTCCTTATTTGGTCGCCCCCGCGACGTGAATGCCATGGAGGCCACAATTAATTGTATGGACAGAGCGCCGAAAGTGGGGCGATGATCCATCACCATTTGCAGTGGTCCGGGGGCTGCCGTGCGGCGCGGGGTAACAACCCAAATCAGGCGATCAAGGTATGCAGATCCACTCCGAAGATGGCCACCAGGGGCCAGAGGATAATTGCCACCAGGCCTTCCAGGATGTTGCCGGGAATGTTCCATGCCACGAGGTAGCCGTGGGTGGCGGCGACCACTACACCTACGGCCAGATATATGGTCCCGATCAGACCTATTCCGCGCCCGCCAGATTGGCGCCTGCCTAGTCCGCGCATCATCGCTCTTTTCCCGCTGCGGGTTGTGGCTTTAACTATAGTGATGGCGCAGGTAGTCGGGGAGGGGCCATTGGCAGGGATGGCTGTGCGCCGGCCGCAACGGCGGTGTTAGTCGGCCCGGACGCGGCGTGCCGGCCTCCGGTTCCTTGCTGGACACGCACCGTACAGGGGCCCAGATCCGTGGGAAAGGATATGCCGCCGCAGCGTGGCCGTTCCCGCGCCGGCGGTTTCCTGCTGAACACCCATGGTCACCTTCTGTTCGTGATCTCTGGAAGTGATTCGGAGCGGCAGGGGCGCAGGACCGGAGTGAGGTCCAGCGGGTTGTGGCCGGCGTGGATCAGCGCTTCCTTGACGGCCGCCGTTATCCGTCGCTCGGGGGATGCAGTGGTCCGCCCTGCCCTGCCCGGGCGAACGTGGGCACCGTTGTCACGGATCCCACGTTCGGGAGCGCGTGGCGGGTGGCGTGGTCGATTTCGTTGTGGAGAGTGGCAAGTTCCCCTAATGCGGTGATCGAGGTCAGCGGGATGGAGACCTCGACGTGAAGCCGGTGGCCGGACCAACGCAGCCGGGATGTTGCACCCGCGGGGGCGTGGGCGGTGACGACTGCTGCCAGGCGTTCCGTCAGGTTCGGGTCGACGCCGTCCATGAGCCGGCGCCCGATGTCGCGAATGGTTCCCCAGAGCAGCACGGCGATTGCTGCGGAGATGAGCAGGCCCACGATCGGGTCCGCGAGCGGAAATCCGAGCCATATGCCGATGACTCCGGCAACGACGGCCAGAGAGGTGAAGCCGTCGGTGCGGGCGTGAATGCCGTCGGCGACGAGCGCGGCGGAACCGATCCGTCGTCCCACGCGGATCCTGTAGATCGCGACAAGTTCGTTGCCGGCAAAGCCCACGAGCCCGGCGGCGAGCACCCAGCCCAGGTTCTGGACGGGCTGGGGTTCAAAGAAACGGCGGATGGATTCGACGGCGGCCACCACGGCCGAGAGTGCGATCATCGCCACGATGAACAGCCCTGCGAGGTCCTCGGCACGGCCAAATCCATAGGTATACGTCCGGGTCGCGCGGCGGCGTCCGAGCAGAAAGGCGATCCACAGCGGCACGGCGGTCAGGGCATCGGAAAAATTGTGCACCGTGTCCGCCAGCAACGCCACGGAGCCGCTGATGAGGACGATGACCAGCTGGAACAGCGATGTGGCCCCCAGCCCGAGCAGGGACACTTTGACGGCGCGAATACCTTGGGAGCTTGTCTCCAGGGCTGAGTCGATCGAGTCGGCCGAGTCATGGGAGTGGGGCACGAATAGCTCCTGCAGCCACCCCTTGAACCCGGTCGCATGAACGTGCGTGTGCGGGCCGTGATCGTGGTGATGGCCGTCGTCGTGCGCGTGTCCGTGCGGGTGCGGGTGGATATCGTGGCCAGGATGCATCGGCTGGTTCATGCGCCGGCCTCCGTCGTGAGGCGGTGCGGGGCGGTGCTGTGATGCGGAGCTGTGCCGAGGGTGTGTTCGGCCTGGTGGATGGCATCGGCAACGAGCTGCCAGGCGTGCCCGTCCTGCAGCCGGTAGTAGACCTTGGTGCCTTCCTGGCGGGTGGCGACCATGCGAGCCAGCCGCATCTTGGCCAGATGCTGGGAAACCGCGGCCGCCGATTTCCCGGCCTTTTCAGCGAGCTCGTTGACGGGCAGTTCGCCGTGGCGCAGGGCCAGGATGAGCCTGACCCGGGTGGCATCGGCCAGCATGGCAAAAACCTCTACCGCAAGTTCGACGTACTGGCTGTCCGCGGTGAGAGCGCAAGCCTTGTTATCTGCATTCATACGCAGATACTTACATATAAAGGTGCTTCGCTCAAGACGGCCCTGGCGGGCCCGCGTGCGGTGGCTCCGGAACTGTGGTGTCAGTCGGCCAGGATGCGGTAGAGCGCGCGGCGGGTCTCGTCGATTTTTTCCGTCGCGGCAATGCGTTGCTCCTCGGTAGCCGAGAAGCGGAACTGGTGGATGACTCCGAAGAGCTTTCCCACGCTCTCGTGAAACGCCGGCCCGGATCCCTGGGGATCGGTGTTCCACGCGTTCGCGAGCTCCTCGGCGTGATCGGCCACATAATCCTTGCCGGCATCGGTGAGCGTGAACTCAGTGCGCCGGCCGTCACCAACAGGCGCAATCAGCTCTTCATCAACGAGCTGCTGCAGTGTCGGGTAGACGGAGCCCGGGCTCGGACGCCAGGCGCCCGACGTCTTTTCAGCAATGGTCTTGATCAGGCCGTAGCCGTTGGACGGTGATTCGGCCAGGAGGGAGAGTATCGCCGAGCGAACATCGCCCCTGTTGGCCCGACGTGAACCGCCCGGACCAAAGCCCGGACCAAAGCCGGGGCCGAAACCTGGGCCAAACCCGCGGCCCGGTCCGAATCCGCCGTGTCCGTGGGGCCCGCGGCGGCTCCTGCCGCGTCCGAAGCGTCCCAGGTTGGGTCCGCCGTCGGTAGTTTTGTCGTCGTGAATGCCTTTCATAACGGCATCGTCCTTCCACTTTGTTGTGTTCCCCTGATGACCGCCGATCGTTCGGCGATAGTTAACGATATATCGGCGAGTGTCGCCGGGCAAGGGGTAATTCAACTGAATATCGATCGTGGCCGTCAGGACGATCCCGGCGTGTCCGGATGCCGAAGACTCAGCTGCCGGGCGTGGAAGTCGAAGTGAAGTGTGGGGTAGGCGTACACATCGTTGAGTGTCATCAGCGGCGCGAAGAAGGGGTCCCACCTGTCGGGGAACGGCATCGACCTGGCGAGGGAGCCGGAGTTTTCGTGTTCGAGCCGGCGGGAGAGTGCGGCGATGGTTTTGTCCAGTTTCCGGCTCATCCTGCGCTTGTTGTAGACGCGGGCGGCGGCCCGGGAACCCCAGTAATTCGCCACATCAAAGGGACCGGTGCCCGCGTTGAGGACGGCAGCGAATGCTCTGCCAACCGGGCGGGGGAGCCGGCTGACAACGTGGACCAGCGGAAGCAGGGCACGGACCACCATGTAGCCGAAGACCATGTGGAAGAGCAGCTCCTCGTTGGTCCAGCGGGTGCCCTCGCTTCTGCGGTCGAGATCCTTGGGCGCAGCGTTCTGCAGCAAAGCGCCGAGGTCGCGGCGGGCGCGGCTGTACCCGGCCAGGATCTCTTCCCTCATCGGGTCCACGATGTGCGCTCCGGTGTCGCGGGCTCGGTCAGCTTCCGGTGAGCTCCGCATACAGCTTCTGGACGCGCGCCCGGATGTCGTCCCGGACCAGGCCCATGCGTTCCATGCCTTCGATGCCGCGTTCGGAGGGCTCGTCCGTATCCCAGAACTCGAGCCGCTGGCCCTCGCGGGGCTCGACCTTAGCCTGGTTGCCCAAGACGATGACGACGTCGGCCGCGTCCCGTATTTCGTCGGTGATGGGTTTCGGGTGTTCGCCGGTGATGTCGATGCCGAGCTCTGCCAGGGAGTCCACGGACTGGGGGTTCAGCGATTCGGCGGGTTTGGTCCCGGCAGAGTGCACCGTGACGGTCCCGTTGGCGAGCTGGTTCATGAGTCCGGCGGCGAGTTGGGATTTTCCGCCGTTCTTGCTGCAGACGAACAGGACGCTGGGTGTTTTCGTGGTCTCGGTCATGCGTTCGATTCTTCCTTATCGGAGCTCGGGCTGCTGAGCAGTGATGCTGCAAGTGGGTCTTCGCCGGAGCGTCCGTGGGACAGTCCGGTGGGGAAGCCGACGAATACTGGCTCCGGCGCCGCGCAGCACGAGGACTCGGATGCGGCGGCGGCCGCCGGAACGTCGCAGCTGGTGCCGGCGTCGGAGGAGCAGACGCCGGTTTCGGGGAGTTCGAGCTGGACCGTGTTGGCCGCCTCGCGGTCACCGGCCAGGGCGGCGACGACGGAGCGGACCTGTTCGTAGCCGGTGGCGAGCAGGAAGGTCGGCGCCCGGCCGTAGGACTTCATGCCGACGATGTAGAAGTCGTTGTCCGGGTGCGCCAGCAGTGCTGCGCCATGCGGGGGAACGGTGCCGCACGAGTGGAATTCCGGGTCGATGAGCGGGCCCAGCTCCACGGGTGCTTCGACGGCCGGGTCCAGGTTCAGCCGGAGTTCGCGCAGGATGTCGAGGTCCGGGCGAAAGCCGGTGCAGGGGACGATGACGTCGGCGTCGAGAGTCCGGCCGTCAACGGCTCCCACCGTCACGCCGGAGTCCAGGGCTTTGAGGGAAGCAATGCCGAAGCCGGTGTGCAGTTCGATGGTGCCTGCCTCGACGAGGCGGCGCAGGCGGGCGCCGAGCTGGCCGCGGGCGGGCAGCCCGTCGGCGTCGCCACCGCCGTAGACCTTCTCGGCGGACGCGCCGCGGACCGCCCAGAGGATCCGGGTGCCCGGTTCGTCTTTGGCCAGGTCCGCGAGGCTGATCAGGGTGTTGGCGGCGGAGTGGCCGGCGCCGACGACCAGGGCGCGTCGTCCGGCGAACGACGCGCGGTCACGGCCGGTGACGTCGGGGAGCGGCGAGGAGATCCGGTCCGCGGCGGATTCTTCGCCGATGGCGGGAAGCCCGGAGGTTCCCAGCGGGTTGCGGCTGGACCAGGTGCCGGAGGCGTCAATGACCCCGGCCACGGTGTGGTCGCGGGTTTCTCCGTCCTCGTGCTCGACCCGGACGACGAACGGTGTGCTCTCGCGGTTGCGGGTGTGGGTCTTGTCCATGCCGGCGCGGGTCACCGCGATGACCCTGGCGCCGGTCTGCAGCTGCGGGCTGATGGCCGGGAGTGCGGCCAGCGGGGACAGGTACTGGTCGATCAGTTCCCCGCCGTAGGGCAGGGCCGTGGGCCGGGGAGATTCCCAGCCGGAGGCTTCGAGCAGGCGGACGGCGGCGGCGTCGATGTTGAACCGCCACGGGGAGAAGAGGCGGATGTGGCGCCACTGTTCAATGGCGGCGCCCGCGGAGGGTCCGGCTTCGAAGATCAGCGGTTCGAGTCCGCGTTCGATCAGGTGGGCCGCGGCGGCCAGGCCCGCGGGGCCGGCGCCGATCACGGCAACGGGAAGGTTCTTCGCTGAATCCATGGTTTCCTCTTTCATCCGTTGTGGTGTTGCGGTTGTTTTCGGTTGGCCCTGCCGGCCGGGGTTTGGCCGGCAGGTGCCGGGGTTGGGTTAGCAGCAGTCCTGATCCTCGTCGTCGCAGCATCCGTCGTCGCAGCATCCGGTGTTCATTCAGCTCACCCCCCTCCGTCCTCTGTCAGACGTGTGGTGCTGCCCGTTACTTGATGACGGGCGTCAGGGAGGCGATCAGGCCCTCAATGCGGGCCTTGATCTCGTCGCGGATCGGCCGGACGGAGTCCACGCCCTGCCCGGCAGGGTCTTCCAGGACCCAGTCCTCGTAGCGCTTGCCGGGGAAGTAGGGGCATTCGTCGCCGCAGCCCATGGTGATCACGACGTCGGATTCCTTCACGGCCTCGGTGGTGAGGATCTTGGGGATTTCGGCGGACATGTCGATGCCGAGTTCCGCCATGGCCTCGACGGCTGCCGGGTTGACCTTGTCCGCGGGCTGGGAGCCGGCGGAGCGGACCTCGATCCGGCCCTCGCCGAGGGTGGTGAGGAAGGCGGCGGCCATCTGGGAGCGGCCGGCGTTGTGGACGCAGACGAAGAGGACGGAGGGCTTCTTGGCGGTTTCGGTGCTCACGGGGTTCTCCTGGAGTCAGTTGGGTGGCGGGTGCATCGCGGGCCGGTGGAGGTCCTGCGCCCGACACGTGCAGCGCTCGACAAAACATTGATAAGGATCGATGTACAAAGTATTGGACTATAGATTGATGATTGTCAATATTTAGATGATGTCGACTTCACCGGCCCTTCGGGCATCCCGGCCAGCCCTGGAGGGGCCTGCGGGATATGCCCCTCGTCCGTAGCGGCAAGGAGTGGGCGGGCATTGTCGGGCGAGTCAGGCTGCGAGCACGCGCGGTGCAAGCTCATTGATCCGGTGGGCGATGTCATCGAAAGCCTTCTCGAAGGCGTCTTCGGTGCCCAGGCGCAGCGGATCCGGCACTGACCAGTGCACGCCGCCAAGCCCGACGAGTTCCTCATGGGCGTTGTCGCACACGGTCACCATGAAGTCGCCCGGCGCGGCCACCAGGTCCAGCTTGCGCGGGGGGCGGTCTGCGAGGTCCACGCCGTGGCGGCGGGCGACCTCGATGGCGCCTTGGGCGATGCGGTCCGCGGGGTGCGTTCCCGCCGACGTCGAGGGGATTTCGCTGACCTGCTGCCAGAGTGCGGCGGCCAGCTGGGACCTGGCGCTGTTTCGCGTGCAGATAAACAGGACGCGACTGGCCCCGTGTTCGGCCCCCGGGACCAGGCCTTCCAGGGCGCCGGCAGCAAGCCGGATGTAGCTGCGGCGCCTGTCGGCTTCGGAGCGGTGGCGGGTTGCCAGGCCGGCCTCTTCCAGCGTGCGCAGATGGTGGGAGAGCAGATTCGACGGCATCCCCAGCTCTGCCTGCAGCTCCGTCGGGGACAAGTCGCCCAGGGTCAGCAGATCAACGATGCGCAGCCGCGCAGGATCGGCCAGGGCCGCGTGCTTGGCTACCCGCGCCCGAAAACCGTCTGCTGCCTCAATGTTCATTGGTTCAATTTTGACTGAGTTAAATCTCTCGGTCAAGCTGTTGCCATGACTTCCAACCAGCCGCCGCTGTGGCGCCGTGCCGTCGCTGAACTGATCGGCACCAGTTTGCTTGTGATGATCGTCGTGGGCTCCGGGATCGCCGCGCAGCAGCTTTCCCCCAATGACGTTGGCCTGCAGCTGCTGCAGAACAGCACGGCCACGGTGCTGGGCCTGACGGTGCTGATTCTGGTGGTGGGGCCGGTGAGCGGCGCGCATTTCAATCCTGTGGTTTCCCTCGCCGACTGGATCCTGGGACGACGCAGCGGTACCGGCTTGACCCTGCCGGAGCTGGGCACCTACGTGGCTGCCCAGACCGTGGGTGCGGTCAGCGGCAGCGTGGTCGCGAACGCCATGTTTGAGGTGGGCACTTCCATCTCCGCCAAGGAGCGAGCAACCACGGGGCATCTGCTGGGCGAGGTTGTCGCCACGGCGGGACTGGTCCTGCTGATCTTTGCCCTGGCCGCCACCAAGCGTGGCGTCCTCGCGGCACCCGCGGTGGGCGCCTACATCGGAGCAGCGTACTGGTTCACGTCCTCCACGTCGTTCGCCAACCCGGCCGTGACGGTGGGCCGCATCTTCAGTGACACCTTCGCCGGCATCGCACCGGCCTCCGTTCCCGGCTTCGTTCTGGCGCAGCTGGTCGGGGCGGCTGTAGGCCTTGGCCTCCTCCTCATCCTGTTCCCCTCCGCGGCCCGCACCGCGGACGACGTCGTCCTGGCGCACAGTGCCGAAGCGGCCCGTTCCTAACCTTCGCCAGTCCTTCTGGGGGTCCTCGCAGTCAGGGCTTGCGCCGGGGCCACTTCCACCCGACCATATATTGATGAATATCAATATCAGGGCATAATGGGTACATGAACTCGCTGCCTATCCTCGAACCGGCCACGGATGAATCCTGCTGCGCACCGGCAGGAATGCCTGCCCTCGGCGCTGAGGAGGCGCAGCAGAAAGCCTTGGTCTTCAAGGCGCTGGCCGATCCGAACCGGCTGCGGCTGCTCTCCATCGTCAAAGCCGATCCCTCCGGTGAATCCTGCGTGTGCGACCTGACCGAGCCGCTGGACCTGGGCCAGCCGACGGTCTCCCATCACCTCAAAATCCTGGTCGAAGCCGGGCTGCTGCACCGCGAAAAGCGCGGCACGTGGGCCTATTACTCCCTGGTGCCCGGGGCGCTCGAGCAGACGGCCGAACTCCTGGCGACCCTGTGACCGCGCCGGAACCGTCCGCGATCACGATCCGTCCCATGCGCGAGGACGACTGGCCGGCCGTCCAGGGGATCTATCGTGAAGGAATCGCCACCGGCCACGCGACCTTTGAAGCAGAGGTGCCGGACTGGGAACGCTTCACCAACTCCCGACTGCCCGGCCACCGTCTCGTCGCCGAGGCTCCCGAGGGCGGGATCCTTGGCTGGGCGGCTGTCTCCGCCGTGTCCGCGAGGCCCGTGTATGCCGGTGTGGTCGAACACTCCGTCTACGTCGCCGCGGCAGCCCGCGGCAGGGGAGTCGGGGCCTTGCTGCTTCAGGCCTTGGCCGCATCGACCGAGCAGTGCGGGATCTGGACGATCCAGGCCAGTGTCTTCCCCGAAAACGAGGCCAGCCTGAAGCTCCACCTCGCGAACGGATTCGCCGTCGTCGGCCGGCGGAACCGCATTGCCCGCATGGGCTACGGCCCTAGTGCAGGGCAATGGCGGGATACGGTGCTGATCGAGCGGCGCTCCCCGGTCGTCTAGAACGTGGGTCGCGGGTCCAACCCGAGTCCGCGCTTGCCGATTTCGTTGAGTTCGGTCGCGGGGAACCGGTTGTGCCAGTCGGTTTCGTAGTGCTCCTCGGGGAAGTCCCGGGGTGAACGGCCGGCCTTGAAGTCCTCCGCGACGAGGGTGGCGTAGCGGGTGTTCTTTTCGCATTGGGGGGCTGCTGGGATGTACATGACGTTGCCCCATCCCTGTTGGTCCTGGACAGGCGCGACGGCGTGGATCACGTCGCAGTGCCACCACACCGAGTCACCCGCCTTCACGTTCGGGATGGACGAGAGGGCACGCATCAGCAGGGGGTGCCACTTTTCGCTGATCGGCAGGACGTGGCGGGGGCTTACCCCGCACAGCTCGTCCTCCGGCACGTCGTCCAGCAGCGGGCGGAGCAGGATGTAGGCCATGGCCTCGGGGATCGGTACGGTCTGCAGAACGCCCTGATCGTTGTCCATGTCCGACAGTGCGGTCCAGCCCTGGAATGTGCGGAAGGCCGAGCACATCGTGGTGCCGCCCTCGTACTCGTCAACTTCGGTGCGGTAGGCCGCGTCCCAGGGATCGTACTTCTCCGGTTCGCCATTGAACACGTGCCGGAACACCTGCTGGTAGGCCGGCAATAGCCAGCGTTCCAGGGCGCCGGAGTCGGTGTGGGGGCCCAGGCCGCTGGAGTCCGCACCCGGCGGGCGGCGGCGGATCCGGTCCGGGTACATCGAGTCCTGGTCCGGGTCGAACCAGGTCCTGCCTTCCGATTCGAAGGTCCAGCGGCGGTTGAGGAAGGACTGGACGGCGGCCATCCGCGGATCCTGCCGTGCTTCCATCTGGGGGCGGGACCAGTAGATCGGGTAGATTTCCGGGCGGGAGGCGCTCAGCGTGCCGAAGAAGTCGTCCCCGGGGCCGCGGTACTTGGCGTCGAAATTGTTGCTCTCGACGTAGTCCACGAGTTGCCGGTCCCAGTTCAGGGCCCTTTCGCGGGGGAAATGCCCGCGGACCACGGCGCAACCGCGCTGCTTGAGCGCTGCCAGCTGGGCCTCGCTGACGCTGCCGGACTCGATATCGGCGTAGTCGATGACCGGCCAGACCTCTTCGCCGCGGGCCCGGGTGGCCTCGATTTCCTCGACCTGGGCCCGGATTCGGTCCTCGAGCCGCCGGAAGATGCCCTCGACGTCGCCGATCCGGTTGCGCAGCCCGGCTTTGAGGGCGCGGATCTCGCCCGGGACATCGGCGGGGACCTGCGGGAACTGGTGGATGGTGTCCTGTTCGTTCATTTTCATCACTCCTGGTGTGGTCATTCCTGAACTGCGATTTGTTCCAAGGGGCACTGCGGTGGATGGGGGAGCTCCCTGTTCGAGGGCAGTTCCACCGCATCCGCTCCTTTAGTAAAGATTCCTAACTAATTCCGATTTCAACTATAGATCACTCAGCTACGATGGGGAAGACCCCTATCGGAGGACACTCCCGTGACCCGTTCCTCGCAGTCCCTGGCCCCGGCTGGTTCGACGCCGCAGGCCTTGGCCACCGTCACTGACCGGCGATTCTTCGAGCATCTGCGCCGCAACGGCCCCAGCTCCCGGGCCGCCATCGCCGCCGCCACCGGATTGTCCAAGCCCACCGTCTCCGAGGCGGCAACCCGGCTGACCGAAGCCGGCCTGATCATTGAGACGGGCCAGGCGGCGGGACCGCGCGGCCGCACCGCGGCGATCTATGACATCGCGCCCGGCTACGGACATACCCTCGCCGTCGCGGTGGCTACCGGCAGTGCCCAGCTGCGCGCCACCGACCTGCGCGGCAGCATCGTCGGCGACTACCACGTGTCATCCGGAACGCCGCACACCCGGGAACAGCTCGAGTCCGCCCTGTCAGAGCTGTTCGCCGAATACCGCCGCGATGTCTCCACGCCCTGTCTGGCCGCGGGTGTCTCCCAGGCCAACCCCGTACAGGCAGCCCGGCAGGACGTGCTGAGCCTGCCGAACGCCCCCTTCCCCGAAGGACAGTGGAACCTGGCCGAAAGGTTTCTCGGCCACTGTCGGGGATCGGTCCGGCTCGACAACGACGTCAACTGGGCGGCCCTCGCGGAGCAACAAACCGGATCCATGCGCGGCGTTGAGGACTTCGTGCTGGTCTATGTCGGTGCCGGCATCGGCGCAGCCCTCGTCTTGGGCGGCGAGGTCCGCCGCGGTGCCCACGGCATCACGGGTGAAATCGCCTACTTGCGCCACGGCGGACGGACGCTGATGGAGCGTCTGCTCGATCTTGGCGTCACCACCGCCGGCGGGCATTCCCTGGACACGGACGCCTACCGCAGGCTCTTCACCAAACAGCCCGACTCCCCGCAAGGACGGGAGTTCCTCGAACTCCTGGCCGAGGCCATCGGCAATACGGCCACCCTGAGCGATCCCGCGGCCATCGTGCTCAGCGGGCCGCTGGTGGACTGCCCTGCCTTTGTCAACGGGCTGCGCCACAGCCTGGCCCCGCACCTGCTGGAACCCTCGACCGTGGTGACCGTCAGCGACATCGGCGCCGAGGGACCCCTGGCCGGGGCCGCGCTGCACGCCCACGAAGCGGCAGTGGACGGAATCTGGGCCGAATACCGCCGTTGATCCTCCGGGCCGGCACCGCGGCACTCGGGTCAGCCGGGGGCCGTTCCGTAGGTCGATGCTGCGGCTGATTATTTACGCTTTTACTTAGACTTCCGACGACGGGGGACTGCCGGGGGACTCCGCCGCGCCAAACCGCTGGAAGGATGCGCTTTGCTGGGCAAGCCGGCGCATGGCCAGGAGTACGGGTTCCATCAGGAGTGTCCCGAGGATCACGTGCCGCATCGCAGCCTCGGCCGAATCCGTGGGGACACTTTCGACGTCGGCCTCCGCGATGTCCTGCATTGCCGCGGCGTAGCGGTCCAAGAGCGCCGCCGGCGCGTCGAATCCCGCATCTGCAAGCCCGTGCAGGGCCTCCACCAGGGCGGCCTGCGTATCGCGGTCGCAAATCTCTGCGCCCCAGCCCCAGCGGTCCAGGAGCTTTTGTGCTGAGGAGAGGTCGACGTCGTCCGGTGCGGTCCGGGTGACCGCGTGGTGCGCGATTCCGAGCAGATCGTGGCCGGACCCCGGCGGGATTTCCAGGCCGAGCAGTACCTGACGGGTGGCGCTGACGCTGAGCCCGGCGGTGCCGATGAGTGCCCGGATGAGCTTCAGCCGCCGTACATGCGAGTCGTCGTATTGGGCCTGCGTCGCGGACGTCAGTACGCCGTCGTGAAGCAATTTCTCCCGAAGGTAGTACTTGATGGTGGCCACCGGTATCTCCGTGGCCGCGGCCAGCTGTGAGATGCGCAAAGTTTCTCCTTGACTTAGATAGTGGTACTCGCCAATATTGGGGAGTATCGGTATCCAGTTAGGAGAAAAGTATGGCACGCATCAATGCTGGACGTTTCACGCACCGCCATTCCGGTGATTTGGTGGTCTTCCTCATCGGCATGCGCATCAACAGTCCCTGGCGTCCGGATCTGTGGCTGCCGGCGTTCCTCGCGATGCCCCGGATGCTGACCGAGCTCTTCCGGGAGCCGGGGTCCGGCCTCCTTGGTTGCCGATTTGCCCTCGGAGCGGGCGGGCCGGTCATCGTGCAGTACTGGGACTCGCTGGAGAAGCTGTATGCCTACGCCAGCGCGCCCCAGTCCGAGCACAGACCCGCCTGGGCCGCCTTCAACCGCCAGGCGCGAAAGGCCCCCAAGGCCGTCGGCATCTGGCATGAGACATTCCAGGTAAGCAGGGCCGAGAGCATGTATGTCTCGATGCCTACCGAAGGTCTCGCGCAGGCCACCGGGCTAGTGCCCGTGGGTCCGGGAAGCCATCACGCAAAGGACCGGCTGTCCAACCCGGGCTGAGACGGCAGGTGTGTCTTTCCAGGGGAATTTCCGGTTCAGGGTTGGGTCCGGGTGCCCGGCAGCGGGAGGTGGGACGCGAGTCCCGAGAGCAGGATGGTGATTCCCTCATCCAGCTCGGCCATCCCGTCGTAGTCGGCGAGGACCGGGGCAAGGGCGCGGAGGCGGGGGAAGTCTTTCGGCGGCAGGCGGTGCAGGCCCAGGCGGAGAAGGGCCTCGTTTTCCTCGGGGTCGACGACGAATTCCTGCAGTTCGTTGAGGATGTGCCCGTAGAGGTATCCGTAGTAGGCGCGGTAGACGTGCAGTGCATCAACGGGAGCAAACCCGGCGTCGATCAGCAGGGACAGAATCTGCTCCAGTGGCCGCAATGTTCCCAGCGGCCGCAGGCCCAGTGGCGTTGACAGGGGGCGGGTCACAAGGAGGGGCACGACGTTGGGGTGCCGGAGCGCCAGGAGCCGCAGGTCGTGGGCAATGCGCCGGAGCTGCGCCTGCCAGTCGGGGTCATCAGGAATGATGGCCAGTTCGTTCAGCACGAGTTCTGAGACGCCGTCCAGCAGTGCTGCGCGGTTGGCGGCGTAGCGGTACAGGCTCATGGGATCCCGGCCGAGTTCCTGGCCGAGCCTGCGCATGGTGAGGGCGTCGAGTCCTTCGGCGTCCACCAGTGCCAGCGCTGAGGACAGCACAAGCTCACGGCTGAGCCGCGCCTTCTTGCCGGGAGCCCTGGGGGGTCCCGGGTTCTCTTCGGGCGACATGGTGTTCCGTTCGGGTGGGTTGGGAGTGGTCACGTTTGCACGGTAAAAAGCAGGTTGCTTAATATGTAGTCTACGCCTACAGTCTACATTGTAGAGAAGTTGTTTTGACTGGTTTCCGCGGCATGTGGATTACCAGCCCAATAACGCTTTATCCCCGGATCTGCGGTGACGCAGCAGTGCGGGATCTTGCTTCATCGCCCCGTGCATGGCTTTGACGCGTAGCTGCTGTAGCCACACGGCGGCACAAAATGCACCGCGAAGAAACGAGCCATTCATGGCAACTTCCCAATACAACCAATTCCTGCAGGAAGCCACTACCCAGGACCCTGCATCCGATCACGCTCTCGGCCGGGACTGCCTCTACGGGCTCTACACCAGCTGGTGCTTCCTTCGCCAGTCCACTCCCCGCTCCGAAGCTGCCTTTTGGGCGGGCATGAAAGAGAACCAGGTCCATCCCAAGCGCACCGGCCTCCGCATGAAAGGACCGGCCGCGGCGGACTACATCCTGGCCAGCTACCCGGGCCTCGTCTGAACCGGATGACAATCACGTCAAGCACGTACTTGCCCCGGGATGCCCACCAGCCGCGAGGCCGCCGGCCTTGGTGCGCGACATGCGAGACCGACCGGCACCTCCTCCTGGACTCTGTCACTACGATGAATCCGCAGCGGGAAACCCTGGCGGCTGCCATCAGCTGCATCGGCTGCGGCAGCTCGCACGTGGTGGCCACGAGTGCGGCGTTCCTGGCAGCTATTCCGGCGCGAAACGGGAGCAGTGGCGGCGCCGTGCACCGGGACGACGCCTACAGCCACTGCCAGGAGCCGATGTCCGCGGTGGACCCTGAGAGGCGAACCGCCCACCGGCCGGTTTCCACTCACGCCGGGAGCCCGGATCTTCTTGGCGACTATCTCCGGACGCGCGTCCTGCGGTGCCGGTGCGGGTTCCAAAGGGAAATACCCGGCCCATGACCGGCAGCATTCTCCCGGGTCTGTATCCAACAACGTATTAGGGGCACACCGTTTCCAATCACAGCACACCCAACACCGGACCCTCCGCGGCCCACAATCAACGACCCGGGCTTATGGACATGGATCTGTCCCCGCAGGGACTCGCGGATGCCCCGGCGAACGAAGTCGATCCGGACAGCCTCGTCTACACCGGCAACAGCTAGACAAGTCAGCTGTTGCCCGTAGCCGCGGGGATCCGGACGGCCCTGCCTCTGACCACTATTCCGCCGGCAGCGGGAATGTCCACCGTGAGTAGGCTCGGGCGGCCGACGTGCCGTCCCTGGTGGATCAAGACTCTTGACGGCGGCTCGACCAGGCCCAGAATGCGAAGGTAGGCGCCGACCGCCGCCGCGGCGGCCCCTGTCGCGGGGTCCTCCGTGATGGCTCCCACCGGGAACAGATTCCGGGCTTCGAATTCGCCATCTGCAATCCGGTTCAGGACGGCTACCGTTGCGGCCCAACCCTGTGCGTCCATGAGTTGGCGCACCGCCTCCGGATCGAAGGCAAAGGAGTCGAAAAGGTTGCTGTCGGCGAAAACCAGGACTGGATGCCAGTTCCCTGAATACGCGATCCGCGGCGGATAGGCGGGATCGATATCGGTCAGCCCGACGCCGAGCAAGCCCAAGAGGTCGGCCAGGACGTCGTCGTCGAACGCGGCCAGCTGTGGCTCAACGCCCGTGAACGATGCGGTGATGTCGTCGCCGTCGCCCGCTGTTTCGATGAGGACCGGGCCGACGGGGGTGTCGAAGGTGAAGGATCCCGCCCCGTCGCGTGCGCTCAGCGCAACAGCCAGCGCAATGGTCGCATGGCCACAGAATGGCACCTCGGCGATCGGCGAGAAGTACCGAACCCGGCTCCGGCGCGGGTCCCCGTCGACAACCGGCTCCGTCACGAAGGCGGTTTCGGCGTACCCGACGGCGGCCGCCACCGCCAGCATCCCGGCATCATCCAGATGGCGCGCATTCAGGACCAGGCCGGCAGGATTGCCGCCATCCGGCGTCGTGGAAAAGGCCGCATAGCGGAGGACCTCGGGGGTGGTTTCCATACCGCGATCCTCCCACGTCCAGCCACCGCGGCAGCGGCCGTCCATCAAGGGGGCGGTTTATGACAAGGCCTCACGGGGAGGCTAAAGCGAGGGCGCGCCGCGGCAATCTTGTGGCGACGTCTCAGGCCAGGTTTTCCTTGAGCAGGGCGCGGTGTTCGATCGCGGCTGCCCGGTGGAGTGCACGGCCGGCGTCGGTGAGTTCCAGAAAGAGTGAGCGCCGGTCATCTTGGCAGGAGCGGCGGGAAATGAGCCCGGCCTTGTCGAGGCGATCCACCACCTTGGACATGGCGCTCTGGGTCATGGGGGTGCGCTCACCCAGCTGCTTCATCCGGCACGCTGCATCTTCGCTTTCGGCCACGAGATCCAGGATTTCAAACTCAGTCAGGCCGATGTTGAACCGCGACTCCAGGGCACGGTCGATCGCCCCCGCAGTGCGAAAGTACGTGGTCTGGATGCTGCGCCATTGCTCTACCAGCTGGCGGTCCTGCGGTGTTGCCATGCCGAAATTCTAGTTCATGACGAATTAAAAGTCCACGTCATAATATTCCTTGTCATTCAATGACGGGTCATATAAATTGGTGGCATGACCTCAACTTCCACTCTTCAAAGGCCTGCCGGCGAACGGCTTGCTCCCGTCCACTGGACACGTGCGCAGTGGATGCTTCTCCTCGTCCTGTGCACCGTTTTGGCGCTGGACGCGCTGGACGTATCCATGGTCGGTGTGGCGCTGCCTTCCATCGGGACCGAACTTCACCTTGGAACCGAGTCCCTCCAGTGGATCGTCTCCGCCTACGTGCTCGGTTACGGAAGTCTTCTTCTGCTCGGCGGCCGGATGGCCGATCTGCTCGGCCGGCGGCGCATCTTCCTGATCGCGCTCAGCGTCTTCGCCGCGGCTTCTCTCCTCGGCGGCCTGGTGGACGACCCCGCCCTGCTGATCGCCACCCGCTTCCTGAAGGGCCTTGCCGCCGCGTTCACCGCTCCTGCCGGCTTCTCGATCATCACCACCAACTTCGCGGAAGGTCGCGAACGCAACCGGGCCGTGTCCATCTTCACCACTTTCGGCGCAAGCGGCTTCTCACTCGGTCTGGTCGTCGGAGGCCTGATGACCGCGATGAGCTGGCGCTGGACCTTCCTGGTCTCGGTGCCGGTGGCGGTCGCCGTCGTGATTCTTGGCCTGAAATACATCCCCCGGGACAACGCCACCGGCCGGGATCCTGACAGTGGGCACGACGTCTGGGGCGCCGTCACGCTCGCCGCCGGCATGCTGGGGCTCGTGTACACGCTCGTTTCAGCACCCGGGAATGGCTGGGGATCTGTGGCAACTATCGCCGGATTCGTGGCCTCCGCAGCAGTGCTGGCAGCCTTCGCGGTGATCGAGAACCGCGTCAGGCACCCCCTGATCAGGTTCAGCATCCTCCGGGAAGGCTGGGTGGCGCGGGCGAACCTCAGCGCCGTGGGGTTATTCGGCTCATATTTGAGTTTCCAGTTCATCCTCACGCTCTACCTGCAGTCCGTGCTGGGATGGAGCCCCCTCGGCATGGCCCTGGCCCTTCTTCCCACGGGCCTGTTGGTGGCCTCGAGTGCACCTTTCGCCGACCGGCTCATCGACAAGTTCGGCGCCCCGCGGCTGATCCTGACCGGTTTGGCCTCGCTGACGCTCGGCTACCTGCTGTTCCTGCGGGTGGGCACCTCGCCCAACTACGTGACGGACATTCTCCCCTCCGTCCTGCTGCTGGGCGTCGGCTTCGCCCTGGCGTTCCCATCAATCAACGTCCAGGCCACCGCGGGCATCCGGAATTCTGAACAGGGTCTGGCGGCCGGCCTGATCCAGACCAGCACCCAGGTGGGGGCCGCACTGGTTCTCGCCGTCACCACCGCCATGGTCAGCGGTCACGGCAACGCGTCCGGCGGCGGCACTGGCCTGGGTGCGGCGGCCATGCTGGAACAGTATCGCCCGGGCCTGATCCTGAGCGCGGCAGTGGCGCTTGCAGCCCTGCTCATCGCCGCGGCACCCTCGCGGAGCCGAAAACGGGTGGCAGCAGAACACTGACCGCCCGGATGTGACTTCCAACCAGAGCCCTCGGCCTACGCCGAGGGCTCTGGTTCGCGATGGCCAATCCGCCGTGGTCGGGCTGAACGGCGGGCGCCTGCGGCGCAACAAGCGGATGAACAGCCTGCGACTTGGTAAATAAAGCATATTTTTTAGGAAACATTTGACTCAATCTTTGAGTCATGGCACGCGCGCGTAGTCTTGTGCAAGCGCTTACATTTGGCGCGTTCTGAGCCTCTTTGGCGTCCGAAATGTGGTTTTGAATCCTCGCCAGCACTGTCTACGGTGATGAACGTCCGGGGAATCAGCACCCTCCCGGGCCACTAGGCGGGGCCCTACCGAGGTCCCGCCCCCTCGACACAATGGCGTCCTCGATGACGCCTGCGGTGTCATCGGGGCTGTCGGAGTTTCGGGGAATGAGGGCACACGCCCGTCTTCCACGAATGGTCTCAACTCCGCGAGAAGAGCAAAAATGCACGAGCACCCCAATACACCCCGGAAGCTGCGGTGGCGTTCTGTCGCCGCAGCACTGGCGGCGGCCGTGGCGGCCTCCGTCTTCCTTTCCGTTCCGTCGGCGCAGGCAAACACGCCCTCGGATCCGCCGAGCAGCGGGGAGATGCCGGCTCCGACGCCCGGCTTCCCCCTGCCCACGAAGCACACCCAGCAGGCCTTCGATCCGGCCGCGGCCTTCACCTCCAAGTGGACGCGTGCGGATGCCAAGCAGATCATGGCCCAGAGCAGCACCGCCGTGTCCCCGGGCCAGAACTCCATGAGCCCGAACGTCACCATGCCGGAAATCCCGCAGGACTTCCCGGCCATGAACGACGACGTGTGGGTTTGGGACACCTGGTCCCTGACCGACGAGAACGCAAACCAGATCAGCTACAAGGGCTGGGACGTCATCTTCTCACTCGTTGCCGACCGCCACGCCGGATACGGCTTCGACCAGCGGCACTGGAACGCACGGATCGGCTACTTCTTCCGCAAGACCAACGCCGACCCGGCCAAGGACAAGTGGAACTACGGCGGACACCTGTTCCTGGACAACACCTCCATCGGCAACACCGAATGGTCCGGTTCCACCCGTCTCATGCAGGGGAACCACGTCAACGTCTTCTACACGGCAACCACGTTCTACGACGTTGCCGAGCGCAACGCCGGCGGCGGCGGAATCGCCCCCGATGCCGTGATCGCCAAGGCGCTGGGCAACATCCACGCGGACCAGAACGGCGTGAGCTTCGACGGCTTCGAGCACACCAAGCTCCTCGAGCCCGACGGTGTCATGTACCAGAACAAGGCCCAGAACCCGGGCTTTGCCTTCCGGGACCCGTACACGTTTGCGGACCCGGCTCAACCCGGCAAGACCTTCATGGTCTTCGAAGGCAACACCGGCGGCAAGCGCGGCGACTACAAGTGCAAGGACGAGGACCTGGGCTACCAGCCCGGCGATCCGCATGCCGAAACCACGAACACTGTTAACACCACGACCGGTTCCTGGTTCCAGACCGCCAATGTCGGCCTGGCCGTCGCGGACAACAAGGACCTGACCAAGTGGCACTTCCTGCCGCCGATCCTGTCCGCCAACTGCGTCAACGACCAGACCGAGCGCCCGCAGATCTTCATCCAGAACGAGGGCGGCAAGAACAAGTACTACCTGTTCACCATCAGCCACCAGTTCACCTACGCTGACGGAATGCGTGGCCCCGACGGCGTCTACGGCTTCGTGGGCAACGGTGTCCGTTCCGACTACCAGCCGATGAACAACAGCGGCCTGGCTCTGGCTTCCCCCACGGACCTGAACATGCCGGCCAACGCGCCCGAAGGACCGAATCCCCTCCAGAACGGCCGCCAGTTCCAGGCCTACTCGCACTACGTGCAGCCCGGCGGTCTGGTGCAGTCCTTCATCGACAACGTCAACGGTGTCCGCGGCGGGTCCCTCTCGCCCACTGTGAAGATCAACTTCCGCAACGGTGTTTCCGCAGTTGACCGCAGCTTCGGCCAGAACGGCCTGGGCCCGTTCGGGTACCTGCCCACGA
Source organism: Arthrobacter sp. P1_C12_2 (assembly GCF_056406415.1). Classification (NCBI taxonomy): domain Bacteria; kingdom Bacillati; phylum Actinomycetota; class Actinomycetes; order Micrococcales; family Micrococcaceae; genus Arthrobacter; species Arthrobacter sp. P1_C12_2. The sequence goes on from NZ_JBFUAF010000013.1 coordinate 29,475, forward strand.
ACCTCAAAGTCGGCGGTGCCGGCCTTTACAAGTAGTCAGTAGGCAGTCACGAGGCGGAAGTGCCCGGAATTCCAGGCGCTTCCGTCCTCGGCATATACAGGCCATAGATGGGGCGGGATGGCTTCCGCCAGAAACCAGGAATGTTGAATCATGAAAAACCTTCGGACGATCTGGATTGTGGTGGCAGCAGCGGCCGCGGCTGTTCTTGTCGCGCTGGCGCTGGTCCCTGCGACGGGATCCCGTCCGGCTGCCCAGAGCCAGGGCGCCCAGAGCCAGGCCGAGCAGGCGCTCCGGGGCATCGCCGACGCCCAGACCGAAGCCAACGAATCCCACGGGCGTTACGGCTCCTATTGGCTCAGCAGTGGCGACCGCACTCTTGAGGAGCTGGCGCATCCGATCCGGACCGAGGGTGTGGCGGACCTGCGGAGCATCGAATGCCCCGGCGGGTGGGTGGCAGCCGCACGGATCGGAGACGACGTCGAGGTCATGTCCAGCGTGGAGGACCGGGTGGTCCGTGCAGGATCAGGTGAGGTGGTTCGCCCGGAGTGCATGAGCCCCGAGGCAGTCGAGTCCATGCTCGCCGATCTGGGTATTTCACGGCAGACGTCGGCGCCCGCGGTTTCAGCTTTCGACCGGCCCGAGGGGGCATCCGAGTTCCGGCCGGGCTATCACATCACGCCCGGGAAGAACTGGATGAATGATCCGCAGCGTCCCATCCTGCTGGACGGCGTGTGGCACTACTACTACCTCTACAACGCCGGGTACCCGAGGGAGAACGGGACCGAGTGGTTCCACCTGACCAGCACAGACCTGGTGCATTGGAAGGACGAGGGGGTGGCGGTCGCCAAGTACAAAAACGGACTCGGGGACATCGAAACCGGAAGCGCCGTGGTGGACCACGACAACTCGGCCGGCTTTGGCAAAGACGCCGTCGTCGCGGTCATGACGCAACGGGACCAGGGCGTCCAGCGGCAATCCCTGTTCTATTCCACCGACAACGGATACTCCTTCACCGCATATGCGCAGAACCCGGTGATGGAAAACCCCGGCGAACCGAACTGGCGGGATCCTAAGATCATCCGCGATGAAGCCCACGGCCAATGGGTGATGGCCCTGGCCGAAGGCGACAAAATCGGCATGTACACCTCGCCGGACCTGAAGAACTGGCGCTACGCCTCGGGCGTCGAACGCACCGGCCTGGGCACCCTCGAATGCCCGGACCTCTTCCAGCTGGATCTTGACGGTGATCCAGCCAAACGGACCTGGGTCCTTGCCGCCAGCGCCAACGGCAGCGAAGAGGGATTCACCACGGGCGTTGCCTACTGGACTGGCGAATGGGACGGAACCAGATTCACCCCGTCCGGCGAGCCGCACCAGTGGCTCGACGCCGGCTCCGACTTCTACGCCGCCGTGACGTGGGACGATCCGAGGCTCACCGAAAGCCAGCGGATGTCCTCCCGGCACGCCATCGGGTGGATGAACAACTGGGCGTACGCCCGGCAGCTGCCCACCGAGGACTGGCACGGCGGCGCCGACTCCATTGTGCGCGACATCCGGCTGGAAACAATCGCGGGAAAGTCGACCCTTGTGTCGAACCCCTCCGCCGCCATGAAGTCCATTGAAGGCCCGGTGGCAACAACCGGGGAACGCCGAATGACACAGGATGGCGCAGGACAGTTGCCGGCTCCGGAGGGCGGGGCGTACCGGCTCGATGTGACTCTTGAACGGACGGCGGACGACGACGGTTCCGTTGCGAGGATCGAGCTCGGAAGCGACGGGGGAACGTTCGCGACGGTCGGATATGACTTTGCCGACGAATCGGCATTCATCACCCGCGATGCCGATGCTGCCGCCACCGGCAAGGCCGAACTCAGTCCGGACTATCGGGCATCGCGACGCGCAGTCAGTCCGGCGCGTGACGGGAAGGTGGAGCTGTCGATTTTCGTCGACTACAGCTCGGTGGAGGTTTTCATCAACGGCGGGGAAAAGACCATGACGTCGCTCGTTTTTCCCACCGCAGGGACGCCGAGCATCAAAGCCGCGACGGCGGGGGGCACGCTGACGCTGAAGTCCTTCAGCTACCGGCGGTTGGCCTCGACGCACTGAGCAGTGGGGCAGCAACTCGTGATGGGCGGGGTTCCAACGGAACGGGGCTACGAGATTTCAGTTTGTCACGTTGACGGACGGTCCATTCGATCCTGGAACACGTAGGGTTGATAGGAGGAGTGGACTTCGGTGGGGGATTCCGTCTTGTCGACATAAATGCCCCTCCAACACCAATCCAGCACGACGGCATCGCACGCATTCCCCTGTCTGAAAAGCCTGACAGGTTTTTCGTTGAACCGATGCCTGAGAGGCAGCAGTGATTGAAATGCACATCAAGGAACAATGGAACCGGCTCGATCCCACCACCCAGCAGTGGCTGATGAACAACCCTGGATGCATGGTCCTGCCCCGTACCCTGACGGCAGTTTTCAACAAGGAAACGAGCGAAAACGCCGACGTCGACATGCATGGCGAAGCCGTGCTCACCGACGAGGACAGGGAGTTCATCCAGTTCAAGGCACGCGAAGCCGAAGCCGCAGGCGTATCGTCGGCAACATGACGAATAAACCATCAGCACCAGAGACGGAAGTCCTCGAATCCCACCAGTGCTGGGAGCTGTTGCGTCGCGTATCGGTAGGCCATCTCGCCGTCTGGATGGGAGACCATCCTGACATCTTTCCCATCAACTACAAGGTCGATCACGGAACTTTGGTCTTCCGAACCGGAGACGGAACCAAACTGCATGCCGCATTGGGCGAGACCCCCGTTGCGCTGGAAGCTGACGGTGTCGATGCGGAATCCGGCGTCGCGTGGAGCGTGGTGGTGAAAGGACAAGCCACAACCATAAGTCTGGTCGAAGATGTCCTCGTCACCGTTGGACTGTTCCTCTTTCCCTGGGAAGCCGGCCGCAAAGACCACTTCATCCGGATCGTTCCGACGTCCATCACCGGCCGCCGCTTCACCATCACACCACCGCTGACCTGGTGGAGCCCCCTGGACGACGCTACCCGTGCCGGATTCGAATGATGGCCTTCTCTTATTGGAGATAATCCGGGGCCGCTTCCAGGCCGAAGTACTTCTCAAGGGTGGTAATCCCGGTGCTTTGCATATCCTCGGCGATGGCCCGTCCCACATAGCGCAGATGCCATGGCTCGTAGGTGTAGCCGGTAGTGGCCCCTGCCCCGGCCGGATATCGGATAATGAATCCGTACTCCCAGCCGTGTTCAGCCGCCCACTGGCCTGCCGGGGTATTTGCGAAGCAGGCTAGCAGGGCGCAGATTCCGCTGGCATTGCCGATGTCCATCGCCAGGCCGGTCTGGTGTTCGCTGTAGCCGGGCCGGGCGGCAAGGGTATCCGCCGTCGCCTGTCCGTACTGGCGCACGTAGCTGTCATAGAGGCTGGCCTGCTCGCTGAACGAACGGTAGCCGCTGATCGGCAGGATGTTCACGCCGGCCGCCTTGGCGGCTTTGGCAAACTGCTTGTAGGCGTCCGCGGCCTGCGCCCGCAACCGTTCCCCCTGGACTCTGACCAGCTGCCCCGGCACATAAGCGGCCGGGTTCAGCTGCCGGTGCTTGTTGACCACCACCTGCAGGCTGGAGGCAGAATCAAAGTCGTAGCCCACCGCGGCCACTGCCGTCACCGATGGTGCGATCATGCCGAGCGAAAGCACCAGCCCCGCCACAGCACCTGTCATCCTGCTGATTCCCTTAAGCACGATGGCCCCCAAGAAGTGTCCGGAACAGATGCGGGAACTCTACCGGTATGCAGGGCCGTGGTCGAGGTTTGAACGCTTTAGATGGTCAACGGAGGACGGTTCCGCCCCTTCGGCCACTATGGCGTCTACAACCTCACCAAGTTCGGCGTCAACGGATTCACCGAATCCCTCCGTCAGGAAGTCACTCGGCGGCACGTGCGGGTCGGCGTCCTGCAACCCGGCGGCGTCGACACCGAGCTCGGTTCACACAACAAGCCCGACGTCCGCGGCGAAATGATCGACCCCTTCTATGAACAGACCGAAGTGCTCGCGCCCGAGGACATCGCCGACGGCGTCGCCTATATGGTCACCCGGCCCCGCCACGCCTCCCGTGCGGAACTGGCCGATCTGATTCGGGTTGATTCCAGGCATATGGCAACCGGTTATTTTGACGACGTGCTTCGGGCGCCGGCGTATTGGGCCAAGGGATGGGCTTCGACGGCGATGTCGAGTTCTTCCAGGGTCGGGGGGTTCGCTCCCGGGCGCTGAACGGTAATGGCCGCGGCTGCAGCTGCGGTGTGTCCAAGCTGCTCCAAGACAGCTGGGGCGAAGCCTTCGGTTCCTCGGGTGAGAAAGCCCAGGATCAGGGCGGACATGTAGGAGTCCCCGGCGCCGATGGTGTCGGCAACTTTGGACTTCACGGCAGGAATGCTGATGTTAGCGGCGGAAGTGGTGAATTGTGAGCCTTCGGCGCCCTTGGTGATGACGGTAAGTCCGGTGCCCAAACCAAGGATGTGGGCTGCGGTTTCGTCCAGGCTTTTTTGCGGGTATAGCCATTGGGCGTCTTCGTCGCTGAGTTTGACGACGTCGGTTAGTGGCACGAGCTCTTCGAAGGTGGCCTTCGCTTCTGCATGGCTGCCGAGCAGGGCTGGCCTGATGTTGGGATCGTAGGTGATCATGCAGTCTCTGTGTGTCTGTTCGAGCAGTGATCTCACGGCGCCGGCGCCGGGTTCGAGGAAAGTGGCGATGGAACCGGTGTGCAGTATTTTGGGGACGTAGGCGGGGGCTGCTGGCGCAAGGTCCCAGATGATGTCGAAGTCGTACCTGGCGGAGCCGTCCGGTTCAAGGGTTGCTGTTGCCGATGCTGTCCGGGTGAGGGATCTTGATCCGGGCAGAAGTACGACTCCCGCGCTGCGGAGATGGTTTTCGATAGAGTCTCCCCGCGCGTCCGGGGCAATGGCCGTGAGCAGACCTGTGGTCACGCCCAGGCGGCCAAGTCCGTAGGCGACATTGGCCGGTGAGCCGCCCGGGTGTTCCACTGTGTCGTGTGACGTTGTGACCACGTCAATCAGCGCTTCGCCTACGACCATGACGTCGAGGGAATGGTGAGCGCAGGGCCGGGCTGTTTTGAGGTAATCCATGGTGTGTCTCTCGTGGGAAGCTGATGTCGGGGCCTGTCCGAGGTGCATCAGTCCGCGGACCGTGACCGGTCCGCGGACTGAAAGTAGGGGCAGCAGGTGATCAGGCGGTGGCTGCACCGGTCATGATCGCAACTGCATCGGTCATGGTGTGTGATTGCGGGGTGATGGTGGCAGCGCATTTGCCGAGGCGCTGGATGTGGATCCTGTCCGCTACATCAAACACGTGGGGCATGTTGTGGCTGATCAGGATGACTGGCAGACCCCGGTCCCGGAGGTCCCGGACCAGCTGCAGGACCTGGTTCGATTCCCGGACGCCGAGTGCCGCCGTCGGCTCGTCCAACACGACCACCTTTGAACCGAATGCCGCGGCGCGGGCCACAGCGACAGCCTGGCGCTGGCCGCCGGACAGGTTCTCCACCGGCACTGTGACGTCCTGGAGGGTGGAGATTCCCAGCCGGGTCAGCTCATCCTTGGCCTTCGTGCGCATGCCCTTGGTGTCGAGCATCCGGAACACGCTCCCGAGGAGTCCTGCACGCCGTTCCTCCCGGCCCAGGAACAGGTTGGAGGCGACGTCCAGCGCCGGTGAGACCGCCAGATTCTGGTACACGGTTTCGATGCCGTGGACCCTGGCGTCCTGCGGCCGCTTGAAGTGCACCTGCTGTCCCGACACAAAGAGTTCTCCTGTGTCGGGAACTTCGGCGCCGGTGAGGCACTTGATCAGGGTTGATTTGCCTGCACCGTTGTCGCCAATGATCGCCAGGACTTCACCCGGGTACAGATCCAGGCTGACGCCGTCCAGTCCCACGACACGGCCGAAGGTCTTGACGAGGTTGCGGGCCTGCAGGATGGGCTCGCGGGTGGCGACGTGGGGGGCTTCAAATTCTGTCATGGTCATGACTTGACCTTTCGGATCCACTGATCGACGGACACGGCAACAATGATCAGGACGCCCACGGCGAGGGTCTGGTAGAGCACGTCCAGCCCGGCGAGCGAGAGGCCGTTGCGGAAGACTCCGACGATCAGGGCGCCGAGGAGGGTTCCCCAGACGGAACCGCGGCCGCCGAAGAGGCTGGTTCCGCCGATGACGACGGCGGTGATGGAGTCCAGGTTCAGGTCTACGCCGCCGTTGGGGCTGGCTGCGTTGGTGCGTCCGATTTGGATCCAGGCGCCGACGGCCAGGACGGCGCCGGCTGCGAGGTAGACGCTCATGAGGACACGGTTTACCGGGATCCCGGCCAGGCGGGCGGCTTCCTTGTCGTCGCCCACGGCGTAAACGTGCCGGCCCCAGGCCGTCTTGCCCAGGATGAAGGCGACCGCGATGTAGAGCAGGAGCATCATGACGACGCCCGTGGAGATCCTGACCGGGCCCACCGGGAAGGTGGTTCCTGTCCAGGTCAGCAGGGGCGGCATGGCCGAGCCGCGCACGGTCGCTCCGTTGGAGTAGAGCAGTGTCAAGGCGATGAAGATGTTCAGCGTTCCGAGCGTGACGATGAACGGCGGGAGCCGGAACCTGGTGACCAGGAATCCGTTCAGGGCTCCGGCGGCGAGTCCGACGACCAGGCCGGCGAGCAGGGCGAGAGGCGCGGGTATTCCGTTGTTGACGGCGAGCTGGGCCATGACCATGGAGGACAGGATCATCACGGCCCCGACGGAAAGGTCGATGCCTGCCGTAAGGATGATGAGGGTCTGGGCGATGGCCAGGGTGCCGACGACGGAGACCTGCTGGGTGATCAGGGAGAGGTTTTCAACCCGCAGGAACCTTTCATTGAGGAGGCTGAACACCACCACTGCGATGAGAAGCACGAGGGCGGGGCTGACGGCGGGGTAACGGTGGAGGATATTGCGTATCCGGCTAAGCGGTGTCTGGCGGTCGAGGAATTCCTCGGCCAGGTCGGCCTGCCCGGCGCTGGGCGGTCCGGCGGTCTGTTGCTGGGTCACGATTGGTCCTGATCTTCGGTGATGGTTGCTAGGGCGGGCTAGCTCGGTAGATGAAGTGCGGGGAGGCCGATAGCGAACTCCGGCCTCCCCGCCCGCAGTGAAGCTGGGTGGTTACTTTCCCCAGCAGATGTCGGAGGCCTCGGTGGTGGTGATGCTCTTGACGCCGTCGGCCGGCTTGTCCGTGACAAGCTCGACGCCGGTGTTGTAGAAGTCAAGCCCCGGTGAGTTGGCCGGCTTCTGGCCGGTCTTGGCGAGGTCAACGATGGCCTTCACTCCCAGTTCGGCCATCTTGACCGGGTACTGCTGCGCCGTGGCACCGATGACTCCGGACTTGACGTTGTTGACGCCGGGGCAGCCGCCGTCCACCGAAACCACCAGGACGTCTTTTTCCTTGCCGGCGGCCTTCAGGGCCTCGAAAGCGCCGGCCGCGGCGGGTTCGTTGATGGTGTAGACGACGTTGATGTTCGGGTTCTTGGACAGGAGGGTTTCCATGGCGGTGCGGCCGCCGTCCTCGGCGCCCTGGGAGGCCTGGCTGCCGACGATCTCGTAGTCGCCGCCCTTACCGCCGGTGTACTTTCCGGTCTTGGCCTCGTCACCGTTCTTCTTCTTGTCCGCGGTGTCGATGCCCAGTCCCGTGAGGAAGCCCTGGTCCCGGTTGTAGTCAACCGAGACAACCTTGTCGTCAAAAAGATCGACGAGGGCAATGGTCGCTTTCTTCCCCTCCAGCTGGGCCGCGGTCCACTTGCCGATCAGCTCACCCGCGGCGAAGTTGTCGGTCGCGAACGTGATGTCAGCGGCGTCGGCCGGGTCCGGCGGCGTGTCCAGGGCGATGACGAACAGGCCGGCATCCTTGGCCTTTTTCAGGGCATCCACTACAGACGGGCCGTTGGGGGTGATCAGAATGCCCTTGTCGCCCTTGGAGATCGCGTTCTCGATGGCCTGGATCTGGGTGTCCTCGTCGCCGTCAGCCTTGCCGGCAGCCAGCTTCAGGTCCACGCCCTCGGCCGCGGCGGCCTTCTTCGCCCCGTCTTCCATGGCGACGAAGAACGGGTTGGTCGTGGTCTTAACGATCAGCGAGACGCCGACCTTTTCACCGGACGCGGTTCCCGTTGATGAGGCGGACGGGGAACTTCCACCACAGGCTGAAAGACTGAGCGCTCCCAAGGTCAGCACTGCTCCCGCAGCGAACAGGCGGGTGGCCGTTGAACGGGGTGCTTTGGAACTCAACATTGAATCTCCTGGTGTTTGAGGCCCTCACTGGCCTCGACAACGATGTCATGTACGATGTAAGCAGCATCACACCGGAGAGTCAATAGATGCAACTTAGAAGGAGCGATATATTTGACAACGATGTCCGATCGTAGCCAGGCCCTTTCCGCCAGTCGTCCGACAATGCGCCACGTGGCTGCCCTTGCCGGCGTCGGAATTAAGACCGTGTCCCGGGTGATCAACGACGAACCTGGCGTGTCGGACGCCACCCGGGAAAAGGTGCTCAGCGCTTCACGACAACTCAACTACCAGCTGGACATGGCCGCCGGCAGCCTGCGCCGCGCGGGCAGGCGAACGCTCTCCGTCGGGCTGCTTCTGCCGAGTGTCTCCAACCCATTCAGCGGCGAGATCAACCGGGCAATAGAAGATGCGCTGGGAGCCAGGGGAATCGCGGTTTTTGCGGCCAGCCTCGATGACGACCCCGAACGGGAGCAGGCCATCGTTGCGGCGTTTCTTGGCCGGCGCGTCGATGGGCTCATCCTCACGCCGATCGCCAGGAGCCAAGCGTATGTGATCCCGGAGCATTCCCGTGACCTGCCTGTGGTCTTCATTGACCGGGAACCTGTAGGAGTGGAAGCAGACGCCGTCGTAACCGACAACGCGGCAGGCTCCGCGAGGGCGGCCGCCCACCTGATCAGCCGCGGCCACACCAGGCTCGCCTACCTGGGGGACCGCACCGACATCCAGACCGCGCGGGAACGCCGTCGGGGGTTCCTGGAAGAGATTGGCCGGCAGGGCATTCCCACCTCAACGGTTCCTGTCCGTGAAAACCTTCACGACGAGGAATCGGCGAGGTTGGCCGCGTTGGAGCTTCTCACTGCCGGCGAACCGCCGACTGCGATCTTCTCCAGTCAGAACCTCATCACTTTCGGCGCCATGCGTGCCCTGAGAGAGCTCGGGCTAAGCAAACGCGTGGCGTTGATAGGGTTCGATGACTTCACGCTTGCCGACATGATGGATCCCGGCGTGACAGTCATCGCCCAGCACCCCGAGCGGATCGGGAAGCTGGCAGCGGAGCGACTGCTGGCCAGAATTGACGGCGACCAGCAGCCTCCGCATACCTATGTTGTCCCGTCTGAGCTGGTGCAAAGGGGCTCCGGGGAACTCCGCCCTCCGGCCTGACGCCGGGGAACTTCCTGAACAGTCCGCCGAACATATTGACCTGAAAGGGATCACGATGACCAAAACCCTGTACGCCGAGTTCACCGTCAAGCCCGGCAGCGAAGCCCGCGTCGCGGAAATGATGCTCGAACTGACCGAGCATGTCCGCAGGGAACCGGGCAACGAGCTGTTCCTTCCCTATAGGCGGGAAGAGAATCCCCGCGAGTACTTTGTCTTCGAGGTCTACAGCGACGAAGCGGCATTCCAGAAACACATCGGCGCCGACTACGGCGCCAAATTCAATGAAGAACTGGCCCGCCACATCGAAGGCGACGGGTCAGCGCTGACCTGGCTCCTGCCCGTGGAATAGCCTTCAGCCAAATCCAGCCCGATCCACGGTCGCGGGAGTTGCTGCGTCCGGGACCCCATGGAGAGGGCTGAACGGAGCCGGCTACCGGAAAAGGACCCTTCCAGCAGTACCGCTGGGAGGGAATTTTCTGCTGCCCGCCCGTCGCTTCGCCCGGCTCAGCCGCGCGGCTGGCGGCCTCTTGCCTGAGCTGCCAAAACCGTTGACTTGTCTGATGGACATCACTTAGTGTCCTTCGAGCTGACAACGTTGTCTACCGATGACGCGCGCAACGAAGGGCGAATCAAGCGAATGAAGAACACGACCACCCGCAGGACGCATGCCGTTTCTGCACTGACGCTCGCGGGACTGACACTGGCCGCGGCACTGGCAGGTTCCCTGCCGGCGTCGGCCGCGTCAGGCCCCGGGGACGAACCCTACCGGCCGGCCATTCACTACACGCCGGCAAAAAACTGGATGAACGACCCCAACGGGCTCGTCTTCTACAAGGGCGTCTACCACATGTACTACCAGCACAACCCCTCCGGTAACACCTGGGGGAACATGTCCTGGGGCCACGCCACGTCGAAGGACCTTGTCCACTGGCAGGAGCAGCCGCTGGCGATCTCCACCGATGCAGAGCAGGACATCTTCTCCGGCAGCGTCGTTGTGGACAAGGACAACACGACCGGTTTCGGTACGAAAGAGAACCCACCGCTGATCGCGATCTTCACCAGCGCCTACAAGGACGCCTCTGCGCACCGCGGCCTGCAGGCGCAGTCCCTGGCCTACAGCCTCGATGACGGCCAGAGCTGGACCAAGTACTCCGGCAATCCTGTGCTGAACCGAAACTCCGCCAACTTCCGTGACCCGAAGGTCTCCTGGTACGACAAACCCGGAGGAGGAGGAGGAGGAGGAGGCTACTGGCTCATGACCGCGGTCGAAGCCACGGAACACAAGGTCGTCCTCTACAAGTCCGCCAACCTCAAGGACTGGACCCCACTGAGTGAATTCGGACCAGCCAATGCCACCGGCGGGCAGTGGGAGTGCCCGGACCTGTTCCCCCTGGCCGTGGACGGCGACCCGAAGAACGTCAAGTGGGTCATGGTGGTCAACATCAACCCCGGCGGCGTGGCCGGCGGCTCCGCCGGCCAGTACTTCGTGGGCAACTTCGACGGCACCACCTTCACCTCCGAAACGACCAAACCGGCCGCGACGCTTCCTCCCGGGACGGTCCTGGCCGGATTCAACGACGGAACCTACAACGGCTGGACCGTCAACAATGAGCCGGGCAACTGGAAGAACGGCCCTTTCGGTGACACACCGGCCTCCGGCGCCCTTCCCGGCCAGAGCCCCGTGACCGGCTTTGACGGCAGTGGCCTGATCAACTCCTTCAACGACGGCGACTGGCCGCTCGGGTCCATGCGGTCACCTAACTTCACCGTGACCGACGACTACCTGAACTTCCTCGTGGGCGGCGGCAAGCACCCCCGCGTCTCCGACAAACTGGACAACACCCCGCCCGCGGGAGAGCTCAAGTTTGGTGGCTTCGAGGTTCCCGACGGGACATCGCTGGCCGACACCGGCTGGACCGGAACCGGCGACCTCACCCCCAACTTCCAGCCCGCCACCAGCGGCGGGGACTTCTACCTCGGGGCCAAACGGATCAACACCTTCGAAACCGGCACCACGCCGGGCGATGACCGGCAGGGCACCCTGACATCACCGGAATTCCCCATCACCAAGAATTTCATGAGCATGCTGGTCGGCGGCGGCAACCGCCCCGCGGACTCCGGACAGATCCTGGCCGTCCAGTTGCTCATCAACGGCAAAGTGGTCCGCTCCCTGGCGGGAGATAATTCCGGGGTCCTGAACTGGAAGGGATGGGACGTCTCCGAATTCGCGGGACAGAATGCACAGTTGCGGGTCGTCGACCAAGCTACCGGCGGGTGGGGACACCTGACTCTGGATCATGTCATGCTCACCGACACCGCCGCTGTTACCAGGTCCGATGAAGAAACCGTGAATCTGGTAGTCAACGGAAAGGTGGTCCGCACGGCCACGGGCAACGACAGTGAAACGCTGGATTGGGCGTCATGGAATGTCAAAGAATTCGTTGGCCAACAGGCACAAATCAAAGTCGTCGACAACAACCGATTCGGCTGGGGGCATATCCTCGCTGACGAGTTCATAGCGAGCTCCACAGCAGCCACAAGCCGACTGCAGTCCTATGACTGGCTGGACTACGGTCGCGACCTCTACGCCAGCGTGTCCTTCAGCAACATGCCCGATAACAAGCGGGTCATGCTGGGCTGGATGAACAACTGGGACTACGCGAACGACATCCCCACCAGCCCGTGGCGCAGCGCCATGGCACTTCCCCGCGAGGTCAGCCTGACTCAGACCCCCGAAGGTCCCCGACTCACCCAAAGCGCCGTAAAGCAGGTCGACAAGCTGGCCCAAAAGCCAAGCTACTCGACCAAGAAGATCATCCCCATTGCGGAGGGGACAACCCCGCTGCCCGCGGCCGCCTCCGGTCAGGTCCAACGGGTCGATATCACCTTCGCTCCGGGCACGGCCAAGAAATCCGGCATCACCGTGCTGGGCGACGGAACATCATCCACCGTCATCGGCTATGACGCCACGACTGAGAAGCTCTTCGTTGACCGCGCCAACTCCGGCAACACCGCGTTCCACCCGGCATTCGCTTCCATCGAGGACGCCCCCGTCACCTTGGACAAGCAGGGCAACATCACCATGCGGATCTACCTCGACCGCTCATCAGTAGAGGTGTTCGCCCAGAACGGTCTGAAGACCATCACCGACCAGGTATTCCCCAACGACGAAGCCGACAAGATGGCCCTCTTCTCAGAAGGCGGGATCGCCCAGCTCAAATCACTCACCGTGACGCCGCTGGAAAAGGCAATGTTTCTCCCGGAAAAGAAGTGACCCGGCTCGCCGCCTGACCCGCTCCCCAAGGAGTTGGAGCTGAAGGGATTGCGTACGGTATTGCACCGGGCGCAATCCCTTCAGCTCGTCCTTAGTGAGCTCGTCGTACCGGTGACTGAAACACGAACTTCGTCACAGGCATGCCAGCTAGCAATTGACCTCAGTCCTGAGGTCGCGGACCGCGGCCTCGACGTTGGAGGCTTCGTCCCGCAGGGAATCAGCTGCCTGAGTCAACGTGGCGTCGTTGGGCACCGCGGCGACGGCGGCATTGAACTTCGCTTCGGCGGCCTTGACGGCCTCCGCCCGTTGTTGGGCGAGGTTCTGGCTCGCTTTGACCAGATCGTCATAGGTCTTGGTGACTTGGTCTTGGGCGGCGTGGACCTGCCCGACCGTGGCGTCCGGCTTCAGCGTGGCCTTGAAATTTGCCAGCGCCGCGGCATGGGCATCGACAGCCGCGCAGACCTCAGACACGCTCGCGGGCGGGCTCGAGATGGCCGCGGTGGGGCTCGGGGTGGACGCCGGCGGACTGGTGGGGCTGCAACCGGTGAGCAGTGCGACGGCGGTCCCGAGCGCGATTGATCCCACGAGGATGGCGTGCGTTCTTGACATTGGAAGATCCTCTCCCAGCTGGGCTGTTCCCCGAGCATTGAAGCATCGGAGGGGCATCTCCATCGTCTGCCCGGACGCGGGCGCGGACCTCATCCGCCGCGGGTGAAAAAGTGGCGGAAATGCCGGGCCATCCGGCACGGGCCCAATGGCCCTTTTGGGACCGGGAAAACGCGCGTATTAATGGTTCTGCCACGGCGGACGGGTCCTCCGCGACTGGTGTTGAAGCCGGGGCGGGCGGTTCAGGGTGGGACGTTCGAACTACCCTGGGCCGCCGCGGAGCTGACGCGGTCCACCGCTTTCACGGGAACAGCTCACCCGGAACAGCCGGGAAACCATACCGATTCGACGGTGCACTTGGCTCTGACAAATGGGGTGGCGCAGTGGTGTCCGCCCGGACGTATGCTGTTTTCATCGGTTTAGCAGTGAGCTGTGTGCTTTGATCTCGAGCGTGGAACATGACCCAAGGAACTGCAAGAGACGGCCGGCAGGATCGTCATGCCTCCTTCTGGGAGTTGCACTTCAACGACCCGGATGTCGGCGCTTTCCTCAGCGAGGCCGTGAGTGAGTTTGTCGACGACATCGGTGGTCCCGGCCGCGGGATCAGCTGGGCCATCACCCTGCTCGGGTCCGTGGATGCCCTGACCCTCACCGCGGGCAGCGCACCGGCGAGGGCGGCGGACGAGGCGCAGCGATCCTTCGACGACGGGCCGGCCCGCACGGCCGTCCGCAGCGGTGAATTTGTGTTCGTGGGTGACACGTCCTTGGAGCGCCGCTGGCCCGGGTATGCCAGCGCCGCCGCAGCCTTCGGAGTCCGGTCCCTCGTGTCCGTTCCTCTGGTCCCGCAAGCGGTATTCCAGGCCTCGGTGAACCTTTATGCCCCATGGCCGCACGCCTTCACCAGCTCAGACATCACCGCAGCGGCTCGGCTGGCCCGCTACGTGTCCCGTGCACTGCGTTTGGTCCAGGAGCTGGCGCTGAGGTCCGGGACCAGCGCCGATCTCTCCTCGGCGCAGCTCTCCCGGGCGCTGGCTGGGCTGGCGTTGCGAACGCTGGTGCGGGAGTACGGGTTTAGCGAAGAGGGGGCCCTTGACTATCTTCGCAGCGTCGCGGGTGGCGCTACGCGCGAATCAGCCGGCGGCACGGTCCATGTCCTCGTGCCCGAATCCGTTCAGGTCCAGAAAGAACCCCTACCCAGTTCCTATGCCGCGGCGCCGCACGGCGCGGACACGCCTCCCATCCGTCGACGGCGGCGCAGGACGGGAACTCCGGCCTAGGCGGACATCGGCGCCCGCCCAGCGGGCACGGCAAACCGCGCTCCGCCAAGGCAGCGGTCAGGCAGCGCTGGCGTCTGCTGTCCCGTGGGCGTGGTCCGGCCGGAGGATCTTCAGCGCGCCGGCCCACGCGATCACCTGGTCAAACAGGGTCTGCAGGCTTTTCTCCGCGGCCGCCGTCGGGATGAAAGTGCGGTAATTGGCGAACTCCGTGGCCAGGGGCAGCGCAACCTGGGCCCGGACGTCGGCCATCTGCAGTTCCGCGGACACTGCCCGCAGATGTTCGACGGCGCGGATGCCGCCGCTGCTTCCGTAGCTGACAAACCCGGCCGCCTTGTTGTTCCACTCCTTGTACAGGTAGTCGAGCGCGTTTTTCAGTGCCCCGGGGATCGAGTGGTTGTACTCGCCGGTGACGAAGATGTAGCCGTCGAATCCGTCAACAGCCTCGGACCAGACCTTGGTGTGGGGCTGGCTGTACCGGCCGAATGAAGGCGGCAGCGGCTCGTCGAGAAGCGGGAGCCGGAAATCGGCGACGTCAAGGACGCCAAAGGTGGCATCGCCGCGTTCTGACGCCCGGGAACTAACCCAGTCGGCGACTGCCTTTCCGAGGCGCCCGGGCCGGGTGCTCCCGAGCACGATAGCGATGCGGATCATGGCGGGCTCCTCTCCGGAGATTTTTTCTGCCGACACTCACAACAACAATCCGGACGGTTCGAAACTTCCGCAACCGCCGCCGGCCCCGTGGATTCAGGGGCTAAAGCGCGACGCGCCGACGGTCCGGCAGGATCCGTCCGCCGCGCAGGACGGTCACAAGTTCGAAGCCCGGGTCAACGGCGATGATGTCGGCTCGCATTCCCGCCCGGAGGCCTCCGATCTCGGTTTCCAAGCCCAGGACACGAGCCGGGCCCAGGGTCGCCGCCATAACGGCATCGGCAGGGCTCACGCCCGCCGCGATGGTGGCGCGGACAACCTCCAGCAGGGTCGCCGTGCCCCCGGCAAGGGCGCCGTTACTCCTCAGGGTGGCCACGCCGTCGTGCACCACAACATCCGCGGCGCCGAGTTCGTAGTCGCCGTCGGGGAGCCCGGTTGCCGCCATGGAGTCCGTCACCAGCGCGATGCCCCCGGCTCCGACCAGGTCAAACACCATCCGGACCGTCTCCGGGTCGAGGTGGACGCCGTCGCCGACGAGCTCGACCACAACCGTGCCGGCCGCCGCCAGCCGCAGGCATGCGGCGACGGGTCCGGGACTCCGGTGGTGCAGGGGAGGCATGCCGTTGAACAGATGGGTCACCGTGGGCCCGGCTTGCGGCCCGAAGGCCCCGCCGGCTGCGGCCTTGCCGATGAGGTCCGCGGCTTCCGCCAGCGAGGCGGCCGCCAGGCGGGCATCGGCATCGGTGTGGCCCAGCGACGGGGTGACGCCGTGGTCCGTGAGGATCCGGAGCAGTTCACTGGCGCCGGAGAGTTCGGGGGCGTAAGTCATGCTCCGCAGGGTTCCGCCGGCGGCCGCCAGCAGCCGCCGGAGCAGATCGGGATCGGGGTCCCGGAGCCAGCGGGGGTTCTGCGCGCCGCAGCGGGCAGCGGAGAGGAAGGGCCCCTCGGAGTGAACGCCTGCGATCAGTCCCTCGGCCGCCAGGACCTTGAGTACGCCGAGCGACCGCACCAGCTCATCGCCCGGGGCAGTGACCAGGCTGGCGAGCAAGGTGGTGGTCCCGTTGCGGTGCAGGAAGTCCACTGCCGCCCGGCAGGCCCGGTCATCCCCGGCCGGGAACCCGCCGCCCGCGGCGCCATGGCAGTGGAGGTCAACAAGCCCGGGAAGCAGTGAACTGCCGGGCGGCAGCGGGAGTTCCTCCGCACCCGGGAATTGGGCGGCGTCAAAGCCGCCGCCGGGTCCCGCGTAGGCGATCCTGCCGCCTTCCACCGCCACCACGCAGTCCGGCGTGCGGGCACCGTCCGTGAAGAGGGCGCCCCGCAGGATGTAGGCAGGAGCGGCTTCGCGGTCCTTGAGGGGCAGGATCATGGTGCCTGGTTTCTGTGTGGCCGGGCGTTAGCGGACGGAGGAGGTTAGTTGAAGACTAGCCGTGCTTCGCCGCAACAGGGGCCACCGCAGCACCACTGACCTGCTGCCCTGGAGGAGGATGCTTCCCTCGCAGGGAAGCTCAGCCGTTTTTCTTCCAGCGCTTCGGCCACGTCACGTTCATCAGAATCATTCCGAGCAGGAGCGAGTCGACGGTCATGACCCCCGCCATAAGGTAGGCCCAGCCGGCCATCATGGCTTGCCCGCCACCCGGCGGCCCGAAGTGCGCGTGTATGCCCCAATATCCATAACGATCTCCTGACTTGGATCCCCCCAGTCACTCGATAGTTCACCCAGTGTGCCAGCACGTCGCCCCGGAGGGAACGGCATACCTGGCCGGCCCAAGCTTTTCTCAAGCCCACGAATGCACGGCGCATTCCTCGGTGGGACGTCCGGGCTCAGCGGCAAACCGGGCGTTTAGCCGGTCTTCGCCATCGCGTAGGCGACGGTGCCGTAGGCCAGGGCGCCGGACATTTCCTGGAGCAGTTCCGGGTTGGTGTTGGCGATGGTGTCGCAGGCCTCGTGGTAGCAGGGATCGAGGTCCTTGCCGGCCGCCCCGCCATAGGACTGGGCCTGGGCCTGGGTCTTTCTCTTCTCATCGCCGGTGAACAGCCCGCCGCCGGGAATGCCGGCCGAGAGGAAGGCATCGTAGTCGGASCCGCCGTCAAAGGGCGTGGTCTCGGCGGGCAGCGCGTTCTCCTGGAAGTAGCGGAAGAAGATGTCCTCGATCGCCTTGGACCCGGCCGGRCCGGCGTGGCCGAAGTCCGTGCCGTCCCCGTCATGGACGGAGCGCACACCGTTGGGCGAGGCCGCCATGTCCACGTTCAGGTTCGCCGCGGTCTGGCCRATCTCGGCCKGRCTSAGCTCGTCGACGTAGTGCTGGGACCCGTACAGGCCGTCCTCCTCACCGCCCCAGAACGCGAACCGGACCCGGTTKGCCGGCGTGATCCCGGCCTCCTTCATCCACCGCGCGGTCTCCAGGACCGCCGCCACCCCGCTGCCGTTGTCGTTGATGCCCGGGCCCTCCTGCACGGAGTCCAGGTGCGCGCCCACCACCACGGTGTGCCCGGCACTGCCGCCGGTGTCGGCCAGGATGTTGAAGGACTCCACCGTCTTGCCGCGCCGGCCCTCCTCTTTGAACGTGAAGGYCTGCCGCACCGGCGCGTACCCGGCCGCGCGCAGCTGCTCCTCGACGTAGCGGGCAGATTCCTCATACCCGGAGGTGCCCGACGCCCGGTTTCCGCCTTTGGCATCGGCCACCCGCTGCAGCGCCTGCATGTGCCCCACCATGTCCCGGGACTTGAACGCGGCCAGCACCGTGCGCGCGTCCACAGTGCTGGCGGGCACCAGCTGCGGCACCGCAACACTGGGACTGGCGGGTTTGGCGGATTGGCTCGTCGCGCCACCGGATTCGCTCGTGGCGCCACCGGACGGGGCGCCGGCCGCGACCCCGGAGGTGCAGGCCGACGTCGAGAGCAGGACCAGGGCTAGGACCGAGGGGAGTACATGCTTGCGGAGAGTGATCATGCTGGGAGCCCATCACTAGTCGGTACAAGTTCGCTTGATTCCGGCTCGACTGGTCAAGACGCTCGCCACTGACGCTCCAGTAAATCGCGGCCACCATCGCCCGGCAAATACTCCTATCAGGTCGAACCATTGTCGGTCTTGCCGCTGTATCTGCGATAGCGCCCCGGCTGTGAATTTGCTGTGCATACCGTGCCTCGGGTAACCGCCGGCCGGGGGAGTGGGCCAGTCCGGAATTTCGGAGTTTCTTAAAGCAATACAACTGTTGACTAGTGAGCAACTTCACAGTTACAGTTGCGAAACCGAAAAGCCGCCGGAAAGCGGACTCGAGATCTCCAGGTGGAATGGATGGCGCGCGCGAACCGCCGCTGTCACTTCTTCTCACTTCACGGCGCCACACGCAATCACACGCACCGCACCCCACCACGCCGCAATCCGGCACGCCTTCTTTTGGCGTGCCCGCGTACATGAGAGGCACTTCCCCCCATGACAGCATTCCGTTCCACTCCCTTTGACCGCCGGCAGCTCCTCAAAGCGGCAGCGCTGACGCCATTTGCGGGTCTGGCGCTCTCCGGCTGCGCGGCGAAGCCCGCCGAAAGTGCCGCTGCCAACAAGACGGTGACGGTCACGTCCTACGGCGGCTCGTACAACGACCAGCTGACCCAGACGATCCTGGACCCGTTCTCCAAGCAGTCGGGGATCCAGACGACGCTGCTGGCCAACACCAGCCTGGCCGCGCTCAAAGCTCAGGTCCAGTCCGGGGACGTGCAGTGGGACCTCGTGGAAATCACGGCGCCGGAGTATGAGGTGGCCGTGGCCGAGGGGCTGCTGGAGAAGTTCGACTACGACATCATCAGCGACAAGGGCCTGCCGGGCTACGCGAAGGCCGAATACGGCATCAAGTACCTGAGCTTCCTGTTCGTCATGGCGTGGGACGAGAAGGTCATTTCTGACGCGCAGGCCCCGAAAGACTGGGCCCAGTTCTTCGACCAGGGCAAGTACAACACCAAGCGCTCGGTGTACAACCAGCTCTCGGACAGCTCCGTACTGGAAGCCGCACTGCTTGCCGACGGTGTCCCGTTCGACAAGATCTACCCGCTCGATGTCGACCGGGCCCTGAGGGTCCTGGGCCAGCACCCGGGCAAGGACCGGCTGCTGTACCACGCCGCCAACCAGGAGCCAATCCAGCAGCTCACCTCCGGCGAGGTCTCCCTCTCCACAAGCTTCAACAACCGCATCAACGCTGCCCGCAACGACGGCGCGAAACTGAACTTCTCCGCCGAAAACGCCGTCCTCGCAGGCGACTACTTCGTGGTGCCGAAGGGCGCCAAAAACAAGGAAGCGGCCTTCAAGTTGATGAACTTCATGTCCAACGACGCCGAGGCCGGCGCAGCGTTCGACAAGGTCACCAACCTGACCCTGGCCAACACCCCGGCGCTGTCCAAGCTGCCGAAGGAAATTGCCGACACGCTTCCCACCAGCCCCCGGCTCGCGGACAAGATCCTGGTCCGCGACGACAAGTGGTGGTCGCAGAACCTGAAGAAGACCGAGCAGCAGTTCAAGCTCTGGCAGGCCAGCTGAGATGAGTAACGCAACTCTCGAACGTCCGCGGCCCCGGGGCGGCGGTGCGCCGCCCGCCGCCGCAGCGGCACCACGACGGCGGCGCAACGGCTGGTGGCTGCTGCTGGCCCCGATCCTTGCCTTCGACGTCGTGCTGTTCCTGACGCCGCTGGGCAAACTGGTCGGCGCAAGCTTCGCCGACAACGCCTACCAGCGGGTCCTCGAGGACCCGCTGGTGGTGCGCGCACTGGTCAACACCCTGACCATCAGCCTGGCGAGCACCATTGTCACTGTGGTGCTGGGCTACATCATCGCCATGGTCCTGTGGCGGGCCGGCAACGTCACCCGGGTGATCCTGTTCGCCGTCGTGCTCCTGCCGTTCTGGACCGGCATCCTGGTGAAGAACTTCGCCTGGGCGGTCCTGCTGCAGGACAACGGCATAGTGAACGCATTCCTGCAGGGGATCGGGCTGACAGGTGCGCCGATCCCATTGCTGCACAACCGGTTCGCCGTGATCGTCGGCATGGTGCACTGTCTCCTGCCGTACGCCGTGTTCCCGATCTTCTCCTCGCTGACATCGATCGACGACCGGCTCGGGCTCGCGGCCCGCTCCCTTGGCGCGCGGGAAGGGTCCGTCTTCCGCAGGATCACGCTGCCGCTGAGCATGCCCGGCATTTCCGCCGCCGGGCTGCTGGTCTTCATCATCAGCACCGGGTTCTTCATCACACCCGTGGTGATGGGCGGACCCGGCGACATGATGATCGCCAACCAGATCGACTACTACGCCCGACAGCTCACGGACTTCTCCGGGGCCGCTGCGCTGGCCGTCATCCTGACGGTCATGGTCAGCATCCTCGTAGCCGTCTACCAGCGCGTCCTCAAGGCAGGAGGCCATCATGAAGACAATTAATCCGCAGCACCGCCTGCTGGCGCTGCTTTCCATCCCGGCCTTCCTTTTCCTCGTCATTCCGACGGCGATTGTGGTGCCGGTCGCGCTGAACGACAGCCGCTACATCACCTTCCCGCCCGAGGGGATCTCCTTCGCCGCCGTGGCTGGATTCTTCGCCGACCGGGCCTGGACCTCCGCTCTGACGGCCAGCCTCCAGTCGGCGGCGATCGCCGTCGTGATCGGCGTGCTGCTGGGCGCCACCGCGGCGATCGGCCTGCACGGGCGCAAGTTCCCTGGCCAGCCCGCAGTGGTGGGTCTGATCCTCGCGCCGATGATCGTGCCGACCGTAGTGCTCGCACTGGCGTTCTATCAGTTCTTCATCTCGATCGGAATGGTGGGCAGCATCGTTCCCATCGGTCTGGCGCACGCCGTCATCGCGACCCCCTATGTGTACCTGACCACCCGTGCCAGCCTCGCCGGGCTCAACCCGGCCCTGGTCCGGTCGGCGCAGAGCCTCGGGGCAGGGCCGCTCTCCGTCCTGCGGCACGTGTATCTGCCCATCATCCTGCCCGGCCTGATCTCCGGGGCGCTCTTCGCGTTCTCGGTCTCCATCGATGAGACGGTGATGTCCCTGTTCATGCAGTCCCCGGGGGCCACCACCTTGCCGGTGAAGATGTTCACGGATATCCAGTTCAACCTGACTCCGAAGATCGCCGTGTCCTCAGCCCTGCTGGTCAGCGTCGCCACCATCGGGCTCCTGCTGCAGGTCTTGTTTGTCCTCAAGCGCCGTTCTTCAACCCGGATGCTGCCGCTGGCCGTGTCCGCACAAACGTAAGGAAAGTCGATGACCGCATCAGTGATTTCCGCGGAGTCAATTCCCGGCACGGGCAGGGCCGCCCAGGGCGCCATTGAGCTCCGCCAGGTCAGCAAGCACTACGGCGACGTCGTTGCCGTGGACGAACTGGACCTGACGGTCCAGCCCGGGGAGTTCGTGACCCTCCTGGGCCCCAGCGGCTCCGGCAAGACGACCACCATGATGATGGTTGCGGGGTTCGAAGAACACACCGCCGGAACCATCCTCATTGACGGCACGCCCGTGGACTCGCTGCCGCCCCGGGAACGCAATCTCGGTGTGGTGTTTCAGAACTATGCCCTGTTCCCGCACATGAGCGCGCTGGAAAACGTGGAGTTTGCGCTCCGCATGAGGAAGGTGCCGCGCGCGGAACGGCGCCAGCGCGCCTCGGACGCCCTGGAGCGTGTGGGGCTTGGCAAGATGGGTGGCCGCAAGCCCCGCCAGCTGTCCGGCGGACAGCAGCAGCGGGTGGCGCTGGCCCGGGCCCTGGTTTTCAACCCGGCGGCCCTGCTGCTGGATGAGCCGATGGCAGCCCTGGACAAGCGCCTCCGCGAGCAGATGCAGGAGGAGATCAAGACCCTGCAGAAGAGCCTGGGCATCACCGTGCTGTTCGTGACGCACGACCAGGACGAGGCCATGGCCATGTCGGACCGGATCGTGGTGATGAAGGACGGGAAGATCGTCCAGTCCGGCCCGCCGGAGGAGGTGTACAACCACCCCATGACCGACTGGGTGGCCAGCTTCCTCGGCGACACGAACCTCATCCCGTGCACCATCGTGGAGCGAAACGGCGAGGAAGCCGTTGTGGACCTCGGCGGCCTGGGTCTGGCAAAGGTCCGGGACCGCGGCGCAAGCGGCGAGAACTACGCCGTCTCCATCCGCCCGGAGCACCTCAAATTCAGGACACGGGCTACGGCGGGCAACGGTTGCGCCGCGACCCTGGTGTCCTCCACGAATCTTGGCGCCACGGTCCGCCACCGCCTCACGGCCGGCGGCCACGAACTCCAGCTCCGCGAGCTCAGCTCTGACCGGGCCGCCGGGATCCGGCCGGATGAGGAGTTGTGGGTGGGCTGGGACGCGGACAAGGCCCAGCTGCTGGTCCTGGAGTCCTGACCACCGGACATGCCCTCTTCTGGCGCCCGGGGGTGGGCCGGTTCCGCTATTTCTCTTCGCGGACATGCCCTCCTCCGGCGCCCAGGGATGGACATAAGCCCACTATGTCCATCCCTGTGCCGCGCCAGGGGACATGTCCATTCTTGGAGGGGGACATGTCCACTGCTGAGGGCCGGCAGGGGGCATGCCCCTCGGCAGGACGAGGCGACGAAGGCGGGTAATACTCAGCCGAATTCTTTGATGAAGTTCAGGGCGGTTTGGGCGACTTCCCGCCAGCCGTGATCGATGGTGAGAGAGTGGCCACGTTCGGGCAGTTCAGTGATTGCTGTGTGCGCCGAGTTTCTTTCTTGCCGCTTGTAGGACGCATTGGCGATGGCCCACGGTACTGTGTGGTCTTTCTCCCCGGAGATGATCAGCAGCGGCCCCCGATCCGGGTTCTTCGTGTCAACTTTGGCCTCGGTGAACGGGTTGAGGTTTGCCGTTGCAGCCTGGAAGAGTGGCACGCCTGAGGCCGGGACATGAAAATCGTCAAACAACTGGCGGGCTTCGTCCTCGTCCAGGGCGTTGGCCCAGCCGAAACGGAATTCGTCAAAGGTCAACGACACGGCACGCTTGGCGTTGGCGGGATTCGCGAGAACAGGAGCTGCCGACTTCAGGGCTGAGGCCGGCAGCGGCAGGACACCCCGAAACGGTGCGGGGTCGATCGCTACTGTGACCGCAGAGGCTCCAGTTCCGGCAATTCGCTGGGCAATGAGTCCGCCGAAGGAATGCCCTACGACGGCGGGCTTGACGGTCAGCCGGCCAATCGCGTCGAGGTAGTGGTCCGTGACTTGCTTGACCATCTTCTTGGCAAAGACGTCCGGGTCGCGTCTGGCCTCCTCGACGCTTTCGGGATCATCGGGCCACGTAGGGGCGAGCGTGGTGTAGCCGTTTTCCTCGAACAGGGCCCGCCACCGGTCCCAACTGCTGGACAGGAGCCACAGTCCGTGGACGAAGACGACGGGTTTGAGGCCGGAAGCGTTCGCCCGGTCCACTTGCTGTTGCTCAAGGTTGGTCATATCAGCCATGGCGCTCATCCGTTCGCGTGTGCATCGCGGACCGTTATGGGGGGACGCGGGGACGTGTTCCCGCAGGCACGAGTATGCCTGCGGTCCGGGCCGATGGCAATGACTTCGCTGGATACCGGCACGGGCTGCAGTCCGCGTGGCAACCGGGGTGCCCGTTGTTGGTTGGCAGGAGGGGATTCGTCGGCCACCGACCGGCCCACGGGACATGCGCCCCTCTGGCGCCCAAGAGTGGACATAGCCCCAATATGTCCATCCCCGGGTTGCGTCGTGGGGCATGTTCCGGCACCGCCTGCAGTCCGCCACGCGCGTCGAGCCCCAAAGCCCTGGCTTGGCAGGACCGGCCCTACAATGGTCTCGATGATGCCAGGACATATAACAGCTGCTGACGGAAAGAACGTGCTGAGCGTCAGCGCGGGCATCATCACATCCGTCTGGCAGCCCGGCTCGTTTGTTGATGTCCACGACGCCAGGGACGCCATGCGGGCCGTAGCGCAGGTCAGCGGCGGAACCCCGATGCCGATGCTCTCCGAAATGACGGACGTGGAGATCAGCGCGGCCGCCAGGTACGAGTTCGCGCAGACAACAGGGGTCCTGGCGATTGCCGTGCTTGGATCCAGCACGGTGGATCGTGTGATTGCCGCGGCCATGAGCCGGCACACCCGGTACCCCCACGAATTCTTCACCTCCCGTAACGATGCCATGGCCTGGCTGAACAACTTCACCTCCGACGGCGGCCAGCCCGGTGGATACACGGACGGCGTTTCCGCCCTGGCGTGACAGTTCCGGCCTGCCCCGGGCGGCTAGGCCTTCTCCACCGAACTAGCTGCCTCGGCCTCCTTGACCTGCCGGTTGGTCGCGGCCCAGCTGGCCAGCAGCCGCAGCGCATCCTCCGACGCGGAGCCGGGCTCGGCGTTGTAGACCAGCAGGGACAGTCCGGCGTCGGCGGAGACGTCCATTGCCTCGTACATCAGGTGGAGTTCCCCGACTACCGGGTGGTGGAAGTGCTTGAGCCCGGTGTAGTGCTGGCGCACGTTATGCGCGGCCCACAGGGTGCGGAATTCCTCGCTCCGGGTCGATAGTTCGCCGACCAGGTCGGTCAGCCCGCGGTCGTAGGGGTCCCGGCCGGCCTCGGTGCGCAGGATCGCGACGGTGTCGTTCGCTGCACGGTCCCAGTCCGGGTAGAAGCTGCGCGAGCGGGCGTCCAAGAAGATGAACCGGGCATGGTTGGCCGGGCGGCCCGGACCGCCATACATGTCCGAATACAGCGCATAACCCAGCGGGTTGGCCGCAAGGATGTCCATGCGTCCGTTCCGCACAAAGGCGGGCGCGTTGGTGATGGCGTTCAGTGTCAGCTGAACACTGCGTCGGACGGACTCCGTGGGACGGGGACGACGGCGGGTCCGGCTGCCCGGGGCCGCCGCCCGGGCCAGATCGAAAAGGTGGGCCCGTTCGGCGCCGTCGAGTTGCAGCGCCCTTGCCACAGCGTCCAGAACACCCTCCGAAACGCCGGACAGGTTTCCCCGCTCCAGCCGGGTGTAATACTCGACGCTGACGCCGGCCAGCATCGCGACTTCACCGCGGCGCAGACCGGGCACCCGGCGCTTGGCGCCGTAGACCGGCAGCCCGGACTGCTCGGGCGTGATCTTCGCCCGGCGCGAGGCAAGGAATTCGCGGATCGCGTCTCGATTATCCATGCCATCAACGTTAGGCCTTAGGGCTCCGTGAGGGAGGCCCTGCCAGTACCCCTATCAGCAGGGACTCCCTCAACTCTGCCCCGACGGGTTTGATGGATGGTGTTCCGTTGAACAACCCCCAACGATCAACAAGCAGGAGATTCATTGCTTACCGTCAACGCTTACGCATCACCTTCCGCGACCGAGCCGCTCGCCCTCACCACCATCGAGCGCCGCGACGTGGGCGCGCACGATGTCCTGATCGAGATCAAGTACGCCGGGATCTGCCACTCGGACATCCACACCGTCCGCGGCGACTGGGGCCCGCAGACCTACCCGCTGGTCCCCGGCCATGAAATTGCCGGCATTGTCACCGAGGTCGGCACGGCCGTGACCAAGCACGCCGTCGGCGACCGGGTCGGCGTCGGCTGCATGGTCAACTCCTGCGGCGAGTGCGTGAACTGCCAGGCCGGCGAGGAACAGTACTGCCTCAAGGGAATGACCGGCACCTACGGCGCCGTCGACCGTGACGGCACCATCACCCAGGGCGGCTACTCCACCCACGTGGTGGTGGCCGAGGATTTCGTGGTCACTATCCCCGAAGGCATCGAGCTCGACGTCGCCGCGCCGCTGCTGTGCGCCGGCATCACCACCTACTCGCCGCTGAACCACTGGGGCGCCGGCCCCGGCAAAAAGGTCGCGGTAGTGGGCCTGGGCGGCCTGGGCCATATGGCCGTCAAGATCGCCCACGCCATGGGCGCCGACGTCACCGTCCTGTCCCAGTCGCTGAAGAAGCAGGAAGACGGGCTTCGCCTGGGCGCGGACCACTACTACGCCACGAGCGATGAGAACACCTTCAGTGACCTCGCCGGCACCTTTGACCTGATCATTAACACGGTCAGTGCCAAGATCGACATCAGCGCCTACCTGCAGCTGCTGAGCCTCGACGGCGCCCTGGTCAACGTCGGCGCCCCCGCGGAACCGCTCCCGGTGAACGTGTTCTCCCTGATCATGGGCCGCCGTTCCTTCGCCGGTTCGGCCATCGGCGGCATCCGCGAAACCCAGGACATGCTCAACTTCTGCGCCGAGCACGGCCTGGGCGCCGAGATCGAGGTCATCCCGGCAGCGAAGATCAACGACGCCTACGAGCGCGTCCTGGCCTCCGACGTCCGCTACCGCTTCGTGATTGACACCGCGACCCTGAGCTAGGACGCAGAACCAGCAACTCTGACCCGGGGCGGGCGCGGCCTCCCGTCGCGCCCGCCAACCCACCCGAAGACAAACACCCTGTGAGGAAATGACAGTGGAAATCCAAGCCAAGAAGCCAAGCGTCAAGGGACCGGCACAGATGTTCACCGGTGACGTCTGGTTTGACGTCATCGCGGCCCCGCAGCCCGACCCGTCCCGCATGCGCGTCAACGCGGTGCACTTTGCCCCGTGCGCCCGCACGGCCTGGCACTCGCACGCCGTCGGGCAGACCCTGCACGTCACCGAAGGCGTCGGCCTGGTCCAGGCCCGCGGCGGCGAAATCACCGAGATCCGTCCCGGCGACACGATTTACACGCCGCCGGGCGAATGGCACTGGCACGGCGCCGCGCCGGACCATTTCATGACCCACCTTGCGATGTGGGAAGCCCCCGTCGAGGGCGCAGAGTCCGAGTGGGGTGACCTCGTGACCGACGAGGAATACAACGGCGCCAAGTAGCACAGTTGCGCTAAAACATCCGACACCGCCGGTGCGGGGCCAGCCCGGGGACTGGCCCCGCACTGGCAGGCCGCGCCGGCGGAGACTCGGGGGGATCCGGCCAGGCGCAGCCGGGCGCGCGTGAGCTATTGCCCCGGGGGCCGGTACGACGGTGTCTTCTTGGCAGCCTCGTCGAGATCTTCCGCTGACAGGAGCGGTTTGAGGTGCAGGTTCACGGCACCGGTGGAATTGATCATCAGCGACAGGGCGACGGCGTTGGCCTGGTCGGGGATATCGAAGACCCCGACGACGTCGGTCTCCCCGAAGGCGTAGTAGAAGCTTTCGAGTGAGCCGTCCACCGACTTGAGGGCTTCAACGACAGCATCACGGCGTTTGGTGCCGCCCTCACGCATGAGTCCTTTGATTCCGTCGCCAACGTAGTTCGCTTCGAACAGATATTTGCTCATCGTTTTTCCTATCCTGTGACGCCCAGGACATCGGCATCCGAACGTGCCCGCTCCCAACGATGGAAGGTCCGAGGCTGGCCCCAGAGTGGGGCTCTGCCCACATGCTAGGCCTTCCACTGCACCCGTACAACAACGGTTCATTTGCGGGCATGGCCGTGCTTCGGGCAGTCCGGCCCTACCGCCGGCCGGAGGACAGGAACATAATCGCCGTATCAACCCCGTACGGACAATGGAGGCGATCGACGTGTCTGTTTATACGCTCGGAATCTGGCTGGTGCATCCCGGCCGCGAAAACGATTTTGTGCAGGCCTGGCGGGATCTGGCCAGGAAGACGAAGGAAGATTTTCCCAACGCCAAAGGCGTGCTGATGCACGATCGCGACGTCAAAAACCGGTTCATCAGTACCGGCCCGTGGGAGTCCCTGGAACAGATTGAGCAGTGGCGGGACTCTGCCCTGTTCAAGCAGGCCCTGGAGGCAATGAAGGACATGCTGGAGCATTTCGAGGCGCGCACCCTGGACGAGGCCGCCAGCATCGGCTGGGACGCGACCGATATGTGAATTTCCCGCCGAACGCGCCGCCTGCGCGGGGCGTTCCCGGCGGCTATTCGGTCTGCAGCGCCTCAAGCACGGCAGCAAACAGGACATCGTTCCGGCCCCAGGCGGGATCGAAGATTTCCACGTACCAGGCGTCCGCCAGGACGAGGGCCAACGTCTCGTTGGTTTCGGCTGCCCAGTCCCGGAGCTGGTCTTCCGCAACCGGACCCTCGCTGTTTCCGAGTACGGTCGCGACGGCGTCGTCCTGCACGGTCACCGGGATAGAGGCGCTGCTCGCCTCACCGGGGGCATGGACGACCGTTACCAGACCGGTCCGTGTGGACAGCGCCAGGAGCGCCGACGCCGTCTCCGGGCCGCAGAAGGCCGTCACGTAGGCGCGCTGTGCGAGGCCGCCGGCCTGAACGCCCGGCTGCGATTCCTTGGTGAAGAGACCGTTGCGGTTGAGCCCGGCGAGCTGTGCGGCGATGGCCGCGGTCTCCTCGTCGAACCCGGGCGAGAAGACGCCCGGCTGGTATTGGCTGTTTCCCTCCAGCCAGCGGGCGGTCAGTTCGCCGGCGGCCGGGATGGTGGTGGCCTGCCGCCAGACTTCGCGGTCCGCGAGAAGCCGGCCGAAGCTGTCCCGTTCCGTCGTGAACCTTGTCTCTGACATTCAGGCCTCCTTCGCTGACGTCTGCGGTGACTGTGCCGCGGGGAGCGGGGTGGGCTGCGGGGCGTGGTGCTGCAGGAGGAGGGACAACCGTTCGCAGCTGACCCGCAGGGCCTCCAGTTCACGCCGGCTGTAGTCCTCGATGATCGCATTGATCCGTTCGGTGAGGTGCTCGTCGTCGACCTCGAACTCGTGGTTCAGCGTGACCACGGAGAGCCCGTCCGCCGGCCGGATCTCCCAGCCGCCGCCGAGCTCCCGGAGCGGGGGTTCGAGGTCCAGCTGATGGAACTCGGCGCGGTGGCTGGCGGTATCAAAGACGCGCCAGCAGTGGCTTGAACTGAGCGATCCGTTGGACACTACCGACGTGCGGAGCTCGTGCCCGGCGTCGTCGCCGCTGACGCGCTCCGAATACACCGTCAATCCGTCGAGGTACGGCCAGTGGGAGGCGTCCCGCAGCATGCTGAAGACAAGGTCCGCCGGGGCGTTGATGCCGAGCCGGTGCGTGGTCCGGTGTGTTCGCTGGTGCGTGCTCGCTGACAAGTTCACCCCTCCTGTGTCGTGCTGTCACCCTGCAGGTCTTCTATGCAGGCTAGGCCAGTTGCGGCCCGCGATGAACAATTCGGTCCCACCGCGTCATGCAGGGCAATCTTCGGTAACACAGGGTGCCCGCCGGCCGCGCCCGTGGACGCCGGATGAACGGGTATTACCGCCTGTATCCCTTGGTTTCACCCGGTTTCACGGCGCTTTGACCGGATTTCCCGTGCCCCGGATAGTTGCTGGCACCAGCACCACTTCAGTCCACTCTCAAGGGGAGAACATGTCCAGTCTTTCGTTCAAATCAGGCGCCGCCGTCGCATTGGCGGCCACTACTGTCCTGGGTCTCGCGGCCTGCTCCGATCCCGGCGCCGCAGCTGCCGGCGACACGTCGGCGGCGCCGTCGTCGTCCTCCGGTGTGAAGCAGTTCAACCTCTCGCCGCAGCAGGACCGCATCAGGGCCACGGTGGATGCCGCGGCCGCCGCGCTGGTCCCGGACGCCATCAAGAAGGACGGGAAACTGACCGTGGCGGTGAGCCCGTTCGCGGCGCCGCTGGCTGTCTACGCCACCGACAACAAGACCCCGGTGGGGAACGAGGTGGATATCGCCGTCGCACTGGCCGAGTCGCTGGGCCTGGAGGCGGACATTGTCCCGACCGCGTGGGCCGACTGGCCCCTCGGCGTCGATTCCGGCAAGTACGAGGCAGTGCTGTCCAACGTCACCGTCACGGAGGAGCGCAAGCTCAAATTCGACTTCGCCAGCTACCGCGAGGACAAGCTCGGCTTCTACGCCAAGGCGGACAGCAGCATCACCAAGGTCGAATCGGCACCGGACGTCGCCGGCAAGCGCGTGATCGTCGGCTCCGGCACCAACCAGGAGGCGATCCTGCTGCGCTGGGATGAGGAGAACAAGAAGAACGGCCTCAAGCCCGTGGAGTTCCAGTATTTCGACGAAAACTCCGCCTCCCAGCTCGCCGTCCAGTCCGGCCGGGCGGACCTCACGTTCGGCCCGAACGCCACGGCGGCCTACAAAGCGGCCACGGACGCCAAGACCAAGCTGGTGGGCCTGGTGGACGGCGGCTGGCCGCTGAAGGCCAGCATCGCCGTCACCACCAAGAAGGACAACGGGTTTGCCGCCGCGGCCCAGGCCGGACTGAACCACCTGATCCAGGACGGCAGCTACGCGAAGATCCTGGACCGCTGGGGGCTGTCCGCGGAAGCCGTGGCGAAGTCGGAGCTGAACCCGGCGGGCCTGCCGAAGAAGTAGCCGCCTTCAACCAACGCGGGGTCACCTCCCGCCCGTCCCGGAGGGGATGGGCGCGATGTGGCCCCGCGTTGGTTGTCTGGACGGTACCGAAAGCCAAAGAATCCCCGCCGGGAACATCTCCGGCGGGGATTCATTGTGTCTGCCTGAAGGCCCGGTCCTTAGGCCGTGACTGAGCTGGCCTCGATGCCGGCACCTGTGCGCACCGGCGTGGCCAGGCCGAGGTTCTCCCGCAAGGTGCTGCCCGCGTACTCCGTGGGGTACACGCCGCGCTCCTGCAGTTCCGGCACGAGGTGGTTGACGATGTCATCGAGGCCGGACGGGATGAGCCACGGCGAGATGTTGAAGCCGTCGACGGCGCCGGTCCGGGCATACTCGGCCAGCCGGTCCGCGACCTCGGTGTACGAGCCCGTGAAGGTGGAGTCACCCCTGCTGGTCTTGGCCGAGACGAATTGCCGGATGGACAGGCCCTTCTCCTTGGCCTCGGCCCGCCACTGGTCGGCCAATTGGCGGGCCTTGGCGCCATGGAAGCCGCTGCCGCGGGTTTCGGAGGTCTCTTCCACCACGGGGTCGATGTCCGGCAGCGGGCCGTCGGGATCGTAGGCCTGGAGCTCCCGGCCCCAGAACTGCTCGAGGTACGCGATGGCCTGCTGCCGCCCGATCTGCAGGCTGCGGACCCAGGCCTTCTTTTCGAGCGCCTCCCGCGGCGTGGCGGCGAGGATGAACTCGCTGGCGGGCATGATCTTCACGTCCTGGGCGCCCCGGCCGGCCCGGAGCGTGCGCTCCACGATGTCGCGGCGGAACTCCAGCGCGTCATCGAGCTGCGGGTGCGCGGAAAAGATGACGTCCGCCTGCCGGGCGGCGAAGTCCCGGCCCTCGGGCGAATCTCCGGCCTGGAACAGCACCGGCCGGTACTGGGCGCTGCGTGGCAGCCGCGGGGTGACGTCCACGGAGTAGTGCCGGCCGGTGTGGCGGACCCGCCGGACCGCGCCCTCCGCCGACCACCGGTCCGCGGAGGCCGAGCCCGCCACGGCGCCGTCGTCCCACGCGTCCCAGATGCGCTTGGCAGTTTCCACGAAGGCCTCGGCATGGGTGTACCGGTCCACGTGGTCCAGGTAGCCGCCGCGTCTGAAGTTGGCGCCGGTCCAGGCGTTGTCTGTCGTGACGATGTTCCAGGCCGCGCGGCCGCCGGAAAGCAGGTCCAGGGTGGAGAGCCGGTGCGCCAGGTCTGCGGGATCGTTGTACGTGGTGTTCTGGGTTGCGACCAGGCCGATCCTGGTGGTCACCGCGGCGAGGGCGGCCAGCGCGGTCTGCGCGTCGGGGCGGCCGGCGACGTCCAGCGCGTGCGGGCGGCCGAGATGCTCGCGCAGCCGCAGGCCTTCGCCGAGGAAGAACGCCGCGAACAGGCCGCGCTCGGCGGTTTGGGCGATGCGCCGGAATGATTCGAAATCGGTCTGGGAGCCGGACTCGGCCGCCTTCCAGACGGTTCCGGAGTTGACGCCCTGGAAGAACACACCCAGCTGGAGCTGACCTGACGGGGTGAATTCGGCGGCGGAGTGGTTGCTGTGGCTCATGGTGGACTCCTTAGTTTTCCGCGCCGGGGGCGCTGGGTGCGGTGGCGTAGCGGCTGGCGGGCCGCGCTAGCCCCAGCTGCTCGCGGAATGTGGCGTCCGGGGCGGTGGGGGCGAGCAGTCCGCGCCGGCGCAGTTCCGGCAGCACCAGCCGGGACAGTTCCTCAAGATCCGTGTCCAGCACGGCGGGGTGCAGGCGGACACCGTCGGCCCAGGCCAGCACTTCGGCGAGCAGTTCGGTCAGGTCAGCCGCTGTCCCGATGAACCGTGCCCGCGGGCTCTGCCACGGGGTGTGCCGGTTCAGCACGGCCAGTCGCTGTGCGGCGGCCTGGCCGCGGGAGTCCAGCACGACGTCGAGCTCGGCGATCAGCGCGGGCCCCTTCCCGCCGGCGGCGAGTCCTGCCCGTGTCGCCGCGAGTTCGGCGGCCAGGAGCTCGGGCGTCGGGGCCGAGACAAGGAGTGCGTCCGCTGCGCCGGCCGCGACGGCCTCCGGGGCGAGGAGCCCGGCCGGGACCAGCACAGGCAGCTGGCCCTGGGGCGGCCGCGGAATGATCGACGGACCCTTGACGGAATAGCTGCCGTTCTCGACGTCGACATAGTGCAGCTTGTCGACGTCGAAGTAGCGCCCGGTGGGGACGTCACGGATCACGGCGTCGTCCTCCCAGGAATCCCAGAGCCTGCGCCCGACCTCGATCGAATCGGCGGCCTCCTGGGAGAGCTGCTCCCCGCGCACGGTGTCGCGCCCGACGGCGGCGGCATCGGCCGCGCTGGTTGAGGCGGCCACCAGCCAGCCGGCCCGTCCGCCGGACACGTAGTCCAGGCTGGCGAGCTGGGTTGAGATGTGGAACGGCTCGGTGTAGACGGTGTCCACTTCCGGGATCAGGGCGAGGGAACGCGTCACAGGACCGGCGAACGCGGCGCGCTGCAGGGCGTTGAGCCGGGCAGCGGCGTCCGGGCCTGGGTGACCGGAAGCCGGCTGACCTGACGGGTCCGGCAGTGCAGGGCCCGGTAGGCCGGGGTCGGAAAACGTCGCCGCGTGGAATCCGGCGGACTCGGCGGCGAGCACAGCGCCGCGGAGGTGTTCCGGGTCCAGTACGGACGCGGGAGCTGTGCGGGAAACCCGCCACGCGGCCGGGTGGCTGCCGGCGCCGTCGAGCTCCAGCAGGAGCAGGCCGTGTCCCAGGGGCTCGTTTTTGGCGGGAGGGGTGCTCATCATGCGTCCTGTCGTTCGTAGGGGATCTGTTCGCCGGCTTCGATGGCCACCGGCAGCCGGTTCTCGGCCGGCGGCAGCGGGCACGTGGCGAGATCCGTGTAGGCGCACGGCAGGTTCACCGCGCGGTTGAAGTCGAGCCAGACCGTGCCGTGGGCGCCCGGAGCCGGCACAGTGAGTGAGCGGTTGGCCGCGTAGGTGGTCTTGCCCGACGTCGCGTCCGTGAAGAGCACCGACAGGGTGCCCGGGGCGTGGCCGTTGAACGCGGTGAGGCTCAGGTCCTTGCCGCGGAGCCGGAAGTGGATTTCCCCCGGGGCCTCGTAGACATGGTGGATTCCTTCGACCGCCGCGCCCACTGTGGTGGGCCGCGGTTCGGCGAACGGGACGAATATTCCTGAAATGGCATATTCGGGGGTGGGGGCGTAGGCGGGTGTCCTGCGGTAGCCGGTGAGCAGCGGGTTCAGGGGATGCCGCGGCCGCACGACATAGCGGCCGCCGCGTTTGGCGAGCTCGATCACGGTATGGCCGGCGCCGGCATCTTCCACCCGCAGATTCAGGCCGCCGCGCTCGGGAATCGGGCCGAGGAACACTGTGGCTCCGGTCCCGTCGGCGTTCAGTTCCTGTCCGTCGCGAAGGACGCGTTCGCCTGCCCCCAAAGCCAGGCGGACTGCGTCGTCCTCGACGCTCCACGTGCCCGGCGCGCCGTCCAGCCGGGCGGGCGAGGCCTCGAGCCAGTGCAGGTGCGTGACGGCGAGGAAGCCGTGGGGGTCGGCGCGGTGGCGTTCGTGCGCGGCATGCCAGTCCGCCCAGGCGGCCTGGAATTCATTGTCGGGACGGCGGTCGGGACTGCCGTCGGGACGGCTCCGGTGGTCCGGGGTGACGGCGGTCGGGGAGCTGCCGTCGGTGTCAGTGGGTGTAGACATGGGAGCTCCTGTGGTGGGTGTGGTCGGCTGTGACGCGGGCGGCGGCGTCAGGTTCGGTGGCGCCGCCTGTGTTGCCAGCGAGGCTGGCCTCCGGCCGGCCGGCGTACGGGTCGCCGTCGGCCCAGAGCGTGGTGGGCGCGGCGGCGCGGACGGCCGGAATGACTTCCAGGGCGAAGCGCTCCAGGATTTCCAGCTGCTGCGCGAAGGGCAGCGTGGTGGGCAGGGAGATGGACTGCAGGTCGTGGCCGTAGAGCGCGTGGTAGCCGAGGATCTTGTCGATCACCTGTTCCGGGCTGCCCACCAGGGCCGGGCCTTCGGCGACGGCGTGGTCGATGTCCCGGTAGGGCGAGTTGTTGCCGGGAACATTCCGCCCGGTCGTGAGGGCCTCGTAGACCGGGCCGAACTGCCGCTTGGCCTCCTGCGTGGTGTCCGCGATGAACACCCCGCCGGCGCCCGATCCGGAGCCCAGGTACTGGTGCCGGGGATCGTGGCCGTGGCGTTCATATTCCTGGCGGTAGTGGTCGATGAGCACCTTGTAGTTTTCGCGCGGCTGGATCGCGTTGGCCGTAAACAGCGGATCGCCCCACTGCGCCGCCAGCGCCGCCGAGGCCAGGCTCGTGGCGGACCCGTGCCAGACCCGCGGCGCGCCGGCGAACGGCCGCGGCGTGGTGGTGGTGGGCTCTGTCAGCGCGGCGCGGAACGTCCCGGACCAGGTGA
Source organism: Arthrobacter sp. P1_C12_2 (assembly GCF_056406415.1). Classification (NCBI taxonomy): domain Bacteria; kingdom Bacillati; phylum Actinomycetota; class Actinomycetes; order Micrococcales; family Micrococcaceae; genus Arthrobacter; species Arthrobacter sp. P1_C12_2. The sequence goes on from NZ_JBFUAF010000013.1 coordinate 64,443, forward strand.
CGTTTTCCTCGGTCCAGAGCCGGCGGAGGAGGGCGTATTTCTCCGCGAGGAGCGCCCACTGGTCCGCCAGGTCCAGGCCGAACAAGGGGTACTGCAGCACCTCGTTGCCCTTGCCGATCACCAGTTCCAGCCGGCCGCGGCTGAGCTGGTCGATCGTGGCGTAGTCCTCCGCGACCCGCACCGGGTCCAGCACGGAGAGCACCGTCACGCCGCTCTGCAGCCGGATCCTGGTGGTCACGGCGGCGATGGCGGCGAGCACGGTGGTGGGGGAGGAGGAGATGAACTCACCCGCGTGGCGTTCGCCTACCGAGAAGCTGTCGTAGCCGAGCTCCTCCGCCCGGCGCGCGGTCTCCACCACCTGGTTGAGCCGGTCCGCGGTGGAGACGATCTCCCCGGTGACCGGGTTTTTCAAGTGCGGGATGATGTCGAGGACCTGGAACCTCATTTGCTGGTCCCGAAGTTGGCCTCGGTGACGGTCTTGGACTCGGGAAGGGCTTCCTCGGAAAGTCCCCAGCGGGCCAGGACCTTGGCGTAGGAGCCGTCCTCGATCGCGGCGTTCAGTGCGTCCGTGATGGCCGGGGCCAGGCCGTTGCCCTTCAGCGTGGTGGCCGCGACCAGGGTCTCGGACGGCCAGCCGGCGTTGACCTTGCCAACCACCTTGAGGTCCTCGCGGGTGTTTTCCCGGTACGTGACCGACGGGTAGGGCGCGAGGTTCAGGTCCGTGCGGCCGGAGGACAGGGCCAGGACGGTGTCCGCGTCCGAAGAGTAGTACTGCAGTACCGCCGGCGCCTTGCCCTTGGCCTCGAGCTCCTTGTTCCAGGCGATCAGGATCTTCTCCTGATTGGTGCCCGAGCCCACCGAGATCTTCAGGCCGGAGATGTCATCGGAGCCCTTGATGTTGTAGCTCGAGCTCTTCTTGGCCTCGAAGCCCATGTACGCGGCGCGGTAGCTGGAAAAGTCGAAGAGCTTCACCCGGGCGGCGTTGATGCCCACATTGGAAAACACGGCCTCGAAGTCGCCGGACTGGGTCTTCAGCGGCCAGTTCTCCCAGGATGTCACCTGGACATCCAGCGCCAGGCCCAGCTTGTCCGCGACCAGCTGGGCCAGGTCCACCTCGACGCCGATCGGGGTCTTGTCGTCCGTGGCGTGGAAGGACAGCGGAATCGCGCCCGCCGTCGTCGCCACGGTCAGCTTGCCGTCCTTGCCGATCAGCGCGGGGACCTCCGCGGCCAGGGCGGCGTCCTTCTCGGCCCTGATGCGCTGCTGGTCCGGGGAGGTGTTGTAGACGACGCCGTTGCGCGCCGCCGTCGTCGCCGGTTGCCCGCCGGACGCGGCGGAGGCGCCGGGATCTGCGCAGGCGCTCAGTGCCAGCGTGCCGGACAGGGCTCCGATGAGCACGACGGCGGGAAGCGCCGCACGCTTTCGCCGGGGACCAGTACTGGGGCGGGTGGTGCGGGGGGCGGAGCTCATTGCCATGGGGGTGTTCCTTAGATGTTGAAAGCGGGTTCGATCACTTTGGAGAAGAAGCTCCGGGTGCGTTCTTCGCGCGGGTTGGTGAAAATCTCCTGGGGTGTGCCTTGCTCGACGATCTGGCCCTGGTCCATGAACACGACAGTGTCGGCGACGTCGCGGGCGAAACCCATCTCATGCGTGACGATGATCAGCGTGGTGCCGGACTTGGCGAGCTCGCGGATGACGTCCAGGACCTCGTTGACCAGTTCCGGGTCCAGGGCCGAGGTGGGCTCGTCGAAGAGCACGATCTTGGGGTCCAGGGCAAGCGCCCGGGCGATCGCGACGCGCTGCTGCTGGCCGCCGGAGAGCTGGCGCGGGTAGGCGCCGGCGCGGTCCTTCAGGCCCACCCGGTCCAGCAGTTCCAGCCCGCGTTCGCGCGCCTCGGCCTTGGAGGACCGGGGTTTTCCGGCGCGCGGCGCGACGACGGGAGCCTCGGTGACGTTTTCCAGTGCGGTCAGGTGCGGGAAGAGGTTGAAGTTCTGGAACACCATGCCGATCTCGGTGCGCTGCTTCAGGATTTCCTTCTCGCGCAGCTCGTGGAGCCGGCGCCCGCGGACCTCGTAGCCCACCAGCGTGCCGTCGATCGCGATGAACCCGGCGTCGACCTTTTCCAGGTGGTTGATGGTGCGCAGGAGGGTGGATTTGCCGGACCCGGACGGCCCGACGATCACGGCGACGCCGCCGGGCTCGACCGTCAGCGTGATGCCCTTGAGGACTTCCGCGGCCCCGAAGGACTTGCGGACCTTGGTGATTTCGACGAGGCCGCGGGTGGCCTCGGCGTCCGTGGCTGCGGGCGCCGAGGGGGTTTTGGTGGCAATGATGCTCATCGGGTGCCTCTTTCCTGGGTAGTTTGCCCGGCTGATGGCGCATGGGTGGCGAGGAATTTGCGGGCCTTCTGCAGCGGGGTCAGGGGCAGCGTGCGGACGGCGCCCTTGGAGTAATGCCGCTCGATGTAGTACTGGAAGACGCTCAGGACCGACGTGATGACGACGTACCACAGGGTGGCCACGAGCAGCAGCGGCAGGACCTGCTGGGTCCGGTTGTAGATGACCTGGACGGTGTAGAACAGCTCGGAATAGGCCAGGACGTAGACAATCGAGGTGCCCTTGACCAGGCCGATCACCTCGTTGAAGGCGGTGGGCAGGATGGCCCGCATGGCCTGGGGCAGGACGATCCTGGTGGAACGCCGCCATGCCGGAATGCCCAGGGCGGTTGCGGCCTCGAGCTGGCCCTGGTCCACGGAGAGGATGCCGCCGCGGATGATCTCGGCGGAGTAGGCGGCCTGGTTCAGGGTCAGGCCGAGAACCGCCGCGGCGAACTGGCTGATCAGGGTGGTGGTCTGCGCCTCGAAGAAGCGCACGTCCGTGAAGGGGATGCCTAAGCTGATTTTCTCGTAGAGGTAGCCCAGGTTGTACCAGAGCAGCATCTGCACCAGCAGCGGCGTGGAGCGGAAAATCCAGGAGAAGGTCCAGGAGACGGAGACCAGCAGCGGGGACGCGGAGAGCCGCATCAGGGCCAGGATGAACCCCAGGATGAAGCCGAGCGCTCCGGAGATCGCCGTCAGCTTGAGGGTCTCCAGCAGGCCGTTCACAATCGACTGGGCGGTGAACCATTGCGCCACCACGCCCCATTCCCAGCGCGGGTTGGTGGCCAGGGACCAGGCAATGCCGGCCACGCCCAGGGCGACGACGGCGGTGCCCACCCAGCGCCACGGGTGGCGGGCCGGGACCAGCCGGTAGTCGGCGTAGTCAGTGGCGGCCTTGCGGCCCGCCGAACCGGCGCCGGCCGGTGTGGTGTCGGGTGCGCCGGTTCCGGGCGCCGGGCCTGCGGGACCGGCGGCCCCGGCCGGTGCGGTACCGGATTCGATGCCGGCGTACGCCGGCTCCGGGGCGGACTGTGCCACCGGGGTTGCTGTTGAACTCATGCGCCACCTCGCTTCTTCCAGTTGCTGTGGGGGTACGGTTGGCTGCCAATCTAGGGCCGCGCGAAAACGCCCGGCAAGGCGGCAAGTTGCATGCGTTCACGCGGGTTCGCACGGCGTCACACGACGATTTCTTGCCTCGATTTACGCCGCGTTACGCGGGGTGAACGGCCGTGACCGGCGCCTCGACCGGCCCCGTTTCGGCTGCCTAGCATGAGGGCTCCGCACCAGAGCCAGGAGACCGTCATGCCAGTGAATGCCCCGTCCGTGGTCCTCATCGGCGGCGGCCCGCGCACGGCCGGGCTGCTGGAACGCCTCGCCGCCAACCGGCCGGAGCTGCTTGCCGGCGCGCTCCAGATCCACGTCGTGGAGCCGCACACCCCGGGCGCCGGCAGGATCTGGCGTTACGAGCAGCATCCCGGGCTGATGCTCAACTCCGCCGCGGCGGATGTCACGATGTTCACGGATGCCTCCGTCCAGTGCGAGGGGCCTGCCGTCGACGGCCCCGGACTGGCAGAGTGGGCCGCCGGGGTCCTGGACGGCTCCATCGCGGATGTCCCGGAGCTCCCGCAGGAACTCCGGCGCCAGCTGGCCGCCCTCACCGGCGCCACCTTCCCCACCCGGCAGCTCCAGAGTGTTTACCTGGAATGGTTCTTCCGCCGCTCCGTCGCTGCCCTCGGACCGGACACCACCGTCACGGTGCACCGGGACACGGCGTCCGCCGTCGAACCCGTGCAGCGTGATCCTCAACGTGAGCCGGAACAGGGACGGCACCCGCGTCCCGGACAGGGTCCGGAACGCTACCGCGTCCGGCTGGCCGGCGGCGCGGTGCTGCACGCCGACGTCGTCGTCGCCTCCCTTGGGCACACCGATTCGCTGCCCGAGCCGGAGTCTGCCGTCTGGGCCGGTTTTGCCGCCCGGCACGGCGCGTTCCACGCGGCGCCCAGCTACACCACCGACGTCGACTATGCACCGCTCGCCGCCGGCCAGGACGTGATTGTCTCCGGCATGGGACTGGCCTTCGTGGACCTGCTGGTCCTGCTCATGGAGGGCCGCGGCGGCAGGTTCGAGGAGCTGCCCGACGGCGGCCTGCGCTACCTGCCCTCCGGAGCCGAGCCGCGGCTGTGGGCCGGGTCCCGCCGCGGCGTGCCCTACCACTCCAAGATCACGAACACCCTGCACGGCGACGCTGCGGGGGAGCCGGTGTTCTTCACCGCAGAAGCCGTCGCGGCGCTGCTGGATGCGCCCGGCGAGCTGGACTTCCGCGCCCAGCTGTGGCCCCTGATCGCCAAGGATGCCGGCTACGCGTACTACCGCGAGCTGTTCACCGGCTACCCGGGGCGGGTCCGTGTTGGCTGGCAGGAATTCGCCGAACGGTTCTCCGCCGCGGACTGGTACAGCCAGGACCGCCAGCGGCTGGTCACCGAGTCCGTCCCGGACGCTGAGCTCCACCTGGACCTGGAACGGCTGGACCATCCCTTCGCGGACAGCGTCTTCGCAGGCCACGCCGACGTCCAGGCCGCGGTGGCAGCGTACATTGGCCGCGATCTTGAGCTGCGCACCGGGCCGGACCATTCGGAGACTCTGGCCCTGTTCACTTCGCTGCTCAAGTCCTACATGGACCTGGGCCGGCTGGTGCCATCCGAGCGGCTGAACGCACGGTCGCAGCGCGAGGTCCAGGGCTGGTGGCACGGCTTCTTCAGCTTCGTCGATTCCGGGCCGCCGCCGCACAGGCTCCGGGAGATGCTCGCGATCCACCGGGCCGGGCTGCTGCAGTTCATCGGCCCGGGGCTGGAGATCGAGGCGGCGGAGTACTCGGGCCGGTTCGTTGCCCGCTCGGCCCAGGCCGGGATCACCGTGTCAGCGACGGCCCTGATCGAGGCCCGACTCCCGGCACCGTCGGTGGCCCGCTCCGCGAACCCGTTGCTGCGCCAGCTGCACACCTCCGGGCTCGGCACCGAGCAGCAACTCCTGACCGCGGACGGCACCCATGCGACCGGACGGCTCCTGGTGTCCGCCCACAACGAGCTGATCAGCCCGGTGGGGGAGCGGCGCGAGCGGCTGTTCGGCGTCGGGCCCGGGACCTCCGGCTGGGGCGCCGGCGCCTTCGCCCGGCCCCACAGCAACGCCGCGCCGTTCCGTGAAAACGACGCCCTGGCCCGGCGCATCCTGAACCTGCTGGCGAACCCCAGCGGCCAGGCCAACAATGAGCAAGCGGACAACGCCCGGGCGGACATCGGCCAAGCCGTGCCGCAGACCGCCGCCGGCGGAAAGGACCCGTCATGACCCCGTCAACACTGCACACCCCGCCCGTGGACACCCCGCCCTTGGACACATCCAGGCTCACGGTTCTGAACCTCGCCATGAGCGATCCCAGGGTCCGTCCGCTCCTGGATGAGCTCGCAGTCGAATACGACACCCGCTACGGCAACCTCTTCGGCCGGGGAGCCGCGGCGGAGGAACTCAACCGCTACCCGGCCGAGGAATTCGCCGCGCCGGGCGGGGCCCTGTTAATTGTGCGCGAGAACGCCGAATCCGTGGCCGGCGGAGCCTTCCGACGGCACGGCCCGCAGACCGCCGAGTTCAAGCGGATCTGGACGCATTCGGCACACCGCCGCCGCGGACTGGCCCGGTTTGTCCTCGCCGAGCTGGAGGAGCTGGCCGCCCGCCGCGGCTACCGGAAGGTCTACCTGACCACCGGCCCCCGCCAGCCCGAGGCTAAACACCTCTACCTGAGCACCGGCTACGAGGCACAGTTCGACCTCTCCGCCGACCCGGAAACCATCGGGCCGCTGGCATTCACCAAGGACCTGCCCGCAGGGTCACGCCGGGGGCCGTCCCGGCGATAGAGTGCAGAACAGGTCGGCGCGACTTCCGTACCGTGCCAGTATCGCCTCAGCCGCGCATTCGCGGCGCCGAAGTACCCGGGAGTCATCAGTGCGGCCTGGATCCAAGCCCACCATCCGCGACGTCGCGCAGACGGCCGGGGTGTCCCTGACCACTGTCTCCTACGTGCTCTCCGGCCGCTCCGGCGGCACCACCCGGATCAGCGAGGCCACCCAGGACCGGGTGCACTCCGCGGTCCGCGAACTTGGCTATGTGGCCAACCGTGCTGCCCGCGGAATGCGCCGGGGCCGGACGGAGCTGGTGGCCGTGGCCGTCGCGGACCTCGAGCAGCCCCGGGACAGGGCGATCGCCACGGTGCTGGCCAGGATCCTGCCGGAGCACGGCTACCAGGCGGTCATCCTGCTGGGCGGGAGCTGGCGGCCGTTCATGCTCGCCGGCGGCGCCGACGGCGTGATCCACACCCGCGCGCCGGAGTCGGGCGACGATTCCGCGGCCATGGCGGAGTTCGCCGGCCGCGGCGCGGCCCAGGTGCTCATTACGGACGGTGCCGGGGCCGGCAGCCTCGCGGTCCAGGGCAGACACGATGTGGTCCCCGCCGGAACGGATACCCCGGAGATCCTGGCCGAGCGCGCCGTCACTCTGCTGCTCGGACAGTTGCGGGGCCAGGACCACGCTTAGGCTTTCAGCGCGGAGGCCCCCGGTGCTGTGTTCTGCGTTGCGGTTTCCTGCGTTGCGGTCTCCCGGATGGGACGCCGGGCCAGCCACGCCGCCACGATCGCGCCGGAGACGTTGTGCCACAGGGAGAAGACGGCAGAGGGCAGCGCGGCCAGCGCGCCGAAGTGCGCCGTAGCGAGGGTGGCCGCCAGGCCGGAATTCTGCATCCCCACCTCGAAGGCGAGGGCCCTGCGCGCCTTGTCATCCAGGCGCCCCAGCTTGCCGGCCAGGTAGCCCAGGCCCAGGCCGAAGCCGTTGTGCAGCACCACGGCGAGGAACACGATTCCACCCGCAGCGACAATCTTGCTGGCGCTGCCGGCCACCACGACCGCGACGATCAGGGAAATCACGACGGCGGACGCCCACGGCAGCGCCGGCAGGACCCTGGCCACGAGCTTGCGGAGGAAGAGGCGGGCCAGCAGGCCGGCAATGACGGGCAGGAGGACGGTCTTGACGATGTCCTGGACCATGCCGCCGGCGTCGATGCTCAGGTACGAACCGGCCAGGAACAGCACCAGCAGCGGCGTCACGATCGGGGCGATCAGGGTGGACACGGAGGCGACGGCCACGGACAGGGCGACGTCGCCCTTGGCGAGGAACGCCATCACGTTGGAGGCGGTGCCCGACGGCGCGCAGCCCACCAGGATCAGGCCCACCGCAAGTTCCGTCTCGAGGTGGAGGCCGACGGCGATCAGCCAGCCTGCCCCCGGCATGATGACGTAGTGCGCCACGATTCCCAGGGCCACGGCCCAGGGGCGCTTGGCCACCGAGGCGAAATCGGGCGGCGTCAGCGTCAGGCCCATGCAGAACATGATGATGCCCAGGAGGAAGGGCACGCTGGGCGCGAGGGGTTTGAATGCCCCGGGGAAAAGGAAGCCGGCGAGCCCGGCCACCACGACGAGGATCGGGAAGACCGTCACCGCGATGCGGGCAATCTTGGCCTCGGCGGCGAGGGCGGGATTGGCGGGGACATCGGCGGCAGCGCCCGTGTCGCGGGCGGTATTCGGAGTTTTGGTTGCCTCAAGCATCCAAGCATGGTGCCACCGGCGTTCACGGGGCGGCCACTTCGTGACCACATGCCGGGCAAATATGTCAGATTTTTGGGCACCCGTCCGGGGGTGAGGCCCGACGGGTAGGGTTCATTGGGTGGGTGAGCCCAAAACGGCGAACTCCCCACCCCTCCGGCGCGACGCAGCGCCCCACATTCCCTGAATTCTGCACATTCTTTGAAATCTGGAGGCCGTTGTGCCTTCTTGACCACGAACGGAGCCAGCGATGGCCACCAGAATCGAAGCGAAGGCCCCGGTCTACACGCCCGAGCAACTGCAATCGGTCGCAGGTGCCTTGAGGTCCCCGCGCCGGCTCAAGACCGAGGTCCTGGGCGGACTCGTCGTGGCCCTGGCCCTGATCCCAGAGGCGATCGCCTTCTCGATCATCGCCGGCGTGGACCCGAGGATCGGGCTCTTTGCCTCCTTCACGATGGCGGTGACGATCGCCATCGTAGGCGGGCGCCCCGCGATGATCTCGGCGGCCACCGGCGCCGTCGCCCTGGTGACCGCCCCTCTCGTGAAGTCCCACGGCCTGGATTACCTTGTTGCGGCGGTGATTCTGGCCGGCATTTTCCAGATCGTCCTGGGCCTTTCCGGCGTGGCCAAACTGATGCGCTTCATCCCGCGCCCGGTCATGGTGGGCTTTGTGAACGCCCTGGCCATCCTGATCTTCCTGTCGCAGGTGCCCGAGCTGATCGGCGTGCCCTGGCTGGTCTACCCGCTCACCGCGCTGGGCCTGCTGATCGTCTTCGGTCTGCCCAGGCTCACCAAAGCCGTCCCAGCACCGCTCGTGGCCATTCTGGCCCTGACGCTCATCACCGTGACGGCCGCCGTCGGCGTTCCCACTGTGGGGGACAAGGGCGCACTGCCGGACTCGCTGCCGTCCCTGTCCCTTCCCGCTGTGCCGTTCACGCCCGAAACGCTGCAGGTCATCTTCCCGTTCGCCCTGGCCATGGCCTTCGTCGGGCTGCTCGAATCCCTCATGACCGCGAAGCTCGTGGATGACATCACGGACACGCGTTCATCCAAGACCCGCGAGGCCTGGGGGCAGGGTGTCGCGAACATCGTCACCGGCTTCTTCGGCGGCATGGGAGGCTGCGCCATGATCGGCCAGACCATGATCAACGTCAAAGCCTCCGGCGCCCGCACCCGGATCTCCACGCTCCTGGCCGGCGTTTTCCTGCTCGTCCTCGTGGTGGCCCTCGGCGACATCGTGTCCCTCATTCCGATGGCCGCGCTCGTGGCCGTCATGATCTTCGTCTCCGTCGCCACGTTCGACTGGCACAGCATCCGGCCCGCCACGCTCAAGGCGCTGCCCAAGAGCGAAACCGCGGTTATGGCGGCCACGGTGGCGGTCACCGTTGCCACCCACAACCTGGCAATCGGCGTCGGCGTTGGCGTAATCGTCGCGATGGTCCTGTTCGCCCGGCGGGTGGCCCACTTCGTGACGGTGGAGCGCTCCGTGACGGAGGACGACGGCGGCCCGCGCGCCACCTATCGGGTCGATGGCGAGCTTTTCTTCGCCTCCTCGAACGACCTCTACACCCAGTTCGAGTACGCCCTGGACCCGGAACGCGTGGTCATTGACATGCGCGACTCCCATCTGTGGGATGCCTCCACGGTCGCCGCTTTGGACGCCATCACCGAGAAGTACCGGCAGCACGGCAAGAGCGTCGACGTCGTCGGTCTGAACGAGGCCAGCGCCCTGATGCGCGAACGCCTGGCCGGCAAGATCGGCGCCGGAAACTAGCCGGCACGGCGCCCGTCCGGGGGTAATAGGTCATGCGTTTGGGTCTTTTTGTTTGCCCTGGTGCCGCCTACCGTGGAACCACGGCGCCGCCCAGCCGGGTGGCCGGAGCATGGAGGTATATCCAATGACGACGCACGTAGCCGACTGCAGCGTGAGCAATTGCTCCTTCAACGATCACTCCAACTGCAACGCGGCCGCCATTACCGTCGGCGGCGCTGAAGATCATGCCTCCTGCGCGACCTTCATCGACATCGGTGTGCACGGCGGGCTGCCCAAGGTGCTGGCCGACGTCGGCGCCTGCCAGCGTTCTGAATGCGCCCACAATGACCATCTGATGTGCAAGGCACCCGAAGTTCACGTGGGCCCGGGGGTCGACAACGCTGATTGCCTCACCTACGCCCACAAGTAAGCCGCACGCGACTTCCGCGCCCATCGACGCCGGACTTTCCCCACCTTTGAAGTCGGCGCCCCGCGTGTCGGGCCGAACCGCCGGTGAATCCCGGCGTCGGGGTGTCAAAGGTGGGGAGAATCCACGCAGGCACGCATCCACGCAGGCAGCCAAGGCAGACAGGCGGGCAGCGCAGGGAAGGGCGTCCGCGGACGCAGGCCCACGCTAGCCCTGGGTGAGCCGGTACCGCTCGATCTGCTTGAGCCGCCGCTGGAGGCTGTCGCGCCGGGGGTGCGGGACGGCGTCGGCCGGCTCGGCGGTGAGCTCGATGTGTTCGGTGCCGTACTGCCACAGCAGCAGGTCGTCGAGCAGCCGGTCCGGGCCGGGGGAGTAGCGGTGGTCCAGGGCCTTGCGGACCTCGGTGATCCGGTTGGCGCTGAGCAGCCCGGCGAGCTGCACGGTCTGATTGAGGCCATGGGCGGCCATGAGCTCCGCGGCCCAGCCCCAGTCGTCGTCGACTTTCCGGTCCACGTGCGGCAACAGGGTCCGCCACACGTCGCGGATCCGGTTGGGCGTCAGCTGCGCGCCGCCCTCGCCGTCCACATCCCAGTAACTGCGGACCTCCTCGTAGCGCTCATGCAGGTCCGAGAACGCGCTCTCCACGGTCTCCAACATGGCGGCCGTGGCGGTGAACTGGCGGTCGAAGTGCGGGGTCCAGGCCCGCGGGTCCTCGGCCTTGAAACGGATGTCGTGCTCGATCTCGCTCCATGCGTGGGCGAACACTGTGCGGATCTGGCACTCGAAGAAGTAGCTGCCGTTCGCCGGGACGTCCGGGTTGAAGGCCAGCTGGTAGTCCTTGACGGCCTCGTTCTGGATGGTCCGCAGGATCAGGTGCCGGCTGGAATAGCCGTACGTGCCCGACTCGATCGAGCCGATGTCCTTTTCGCGGTCCCCCCGGCAGTCAAAGAGCTGGCGCTGGCGCTTGATCAGATTGGCCACCACCGCGTTTTCCGCCGGCAGCTTGGTGATCACACGGATGCCCACCATGTCGTTCAGGGTCCGGAACGGGTCCGGGAACTTCAGCACAGGAGGCCCGCCAGGTTCCAGCGGTTCCTCCGTGCGGGAGATCTTCTCGCGGAAGGATTCAACGGTCTTGGTGCGGCCGGTGACGAACAATGGCGTGACTTCGGTGTCCTTGAGCATGGTCCGCAGCGTGAGCAGCACCTCCCGGGTGACCAGCTTCAGGGCAGGCCGGACCCGCTCGTACAACTCCACGTTCTCCTGCACGGAATCGCGCAGGCTCACGTCCAAACGGTCCCAGTTGCTCGCCATGGATCCAGCTTACGGCGCACCGCCGACACCGGCCCGCAGGCTGGCACCGCCGGGCACGCCCGCAGGCACTCGTGCAGCAGCCGACTTCAGCACCCGCCACCGCCGCCGCTATAAGGCGGTGTGCAAGGCAGCGCATGGGCGGCATTTAAGGGTCCCGGCCTGCGCGGGGCCGCTTGGCGCCCAAGGTAGGCTCAGCACATGGCTGAAATGCGGCGACGGGCTATGATCGTGGCCGCAGCGGCGGTGACTATGGGGGCAGTCTCCGCCGCCTGTTCACCGGGCCCCAAGGAGGACGCTGTGAAGAGGCACAAGTACCAATATGGCGAGGACCCCAGCCAGTGGGGTGAGCTTTTCCTCCCGGAGCTTGCCACGCCCAAGGGTGTGGTGGTGGTGATCCATGGCGGCTACTGGCGTTCCCAGTACGGCGCAGAACTTGGCGAGCCCCTTGCCAAGGACCTCGCCGCGCACGGCATGGCAGCCTGGAACCTGGAGTACCGGCGGGCCGGAAACGGCGGAGGCTGGCCCAACACGTTTGCCGACGTCCTGGCCGGAATCGACAAGCTCGGTGAGCTCGCCGACGAGCACGGGCTGGGACTGGACCGCGTGGTGGCCCTGGGCCACTCGGCCGGCGGTCACCTCGCCGTCTGGGCGGCAGGACGCAGCCGGCTCGCCGGACTCGGAGCCCCGGACGCGGACCGCCAGCTGACGCGTCGCGGCAACGACGACGGCGCGGTGCAGCTCACCGGCGTCGTCAGTCAGTCGGGGCTGCTCAACCTCGCGGCGGCCGAGCGGCTCAACCTCAGCAACGGTGCCGTCAGCAACTTCCTTGGCGGCTCGTCCGAGAAATATCCCAAACGGCATAAATTTGCGGACCCCATGACCGCGGTGCCGCTGGGCGTGCCCGTATATGCCGTCCACGGCACCGAGGACGATACCGTGCCGGTGAGCCAGTCCGAGACCTACGCCGGAGCAGCCAAGGCGGCCGGGGCGCCGGTCCAGTTGCTCAAGGTCCCGGGCGACCACTTTGCGCTCATTGATCCGAAGGCACCCGCCTACCGGAAATGCCGTGAACTCGTGCAGCAGCTGCTGGTCTGAAGTCCGGCCGGTCAGGTTGCCGGCCAGTCGCCCGTCCGGCTGCCGGCCAGTCGCCCGTCCGGCTGCCGGCCAGTCGCCCCCGGCCCCGCTGGCCGCCGAAAGCGAATACACTGGACCGCAGGTGCGCCGGGAAGTCTGGTCGGCATAGTTCCGTCGACCCCATTTTGAGGATCCCATGAGCGCCTTGCCCCCTTCGCCAACACCGCCTCCTCCTACGCCGCCGCGTCTGACCATCTTTGGCCGGGGCAGCTACACCGAGGCCCTGCGGATCGGCGAAATCCTCCGCAAGGAAACCGTGGGCGGCGCGCTGCTGGTCGCCGCGGCGCTGGTCGCCCTGGTGTGGGCCAACTCCCCGGCCTGGGAAAGCTACTTCGCGCTGCGCGACTTCACCATCGGCTACGCGCCCTGGCATCTGGACCTGAGCCTGGGCGCATGGGCCGCAGACGGCCTGCTCGCCATCTTCTTCTTCCTGGTCGGGCTCGAACTCAAGCGCGAATTTGTCGCCGGCGACCTGCGCCAGCCGAGCAAATCCGTGGTTCCGGTGGCCGCCGCCGTGGGCGGTGTGGCCGTTCCGGCACTCATCTACGCGGCCATCAACCTCTCCGGCACCGAGACCCTGCACGGCTGGGCCATTCCCACCGCCACTGACATCGCCTTCGCCGTCGCGGTGCTGGCGCTCATCGGTTCCCACCTTCCCAGTGCGCTGCGGATCTTCCTGCTGACCCTCGCCGTTGTGGACGACCTCCTGGCCATCGCCATCATCGCGGTCTTCTACACGAGCGACCTGCACCCCGAGCCGCTCCTGCTCGCGCTGCTCCCGCTGGGCCTCTACACGTTCCTGGTGCACAAATACCGCCGGTTCTTCGGCACGCACGCGGCGGCAGCCTGGGTGATCCTGCTGCCGCTCGGCGTAGCGACGTGGGCCCTCGTGCACGCGTCAGGCATCCACGCCACCGTGGCCGGGGTCCTCCTCGGATTTGCCGTTCCCGTCAAACGCTCCAGGGCCAGCGGAGGCCCTGAGGCCGGCCCGGGCCTGGCAGAGATCTTCGAACACCGGTTCCGCCCGATTTCTGCCGGGATCGCCGTCCCGGTCTTCGCGTTCTTTTCCGCAGGGGTGGTCATTGGCGGCTGGCAGGGCCTCGGTGCCGCCCTGACGGACCCCGTGGCGGTGGGCATCATCGTGGCGCTCGTGGTCGGAAAACCGGCCGGGATCCTCGGCACCACATGGCTCATCACCAAAGTCACGCGGGCCCGGCTGGACGGGTCCTTCAAATGGATCGACGTCTTCGGCCTCTCGATCCTGGCGGGCATCGGTTTCACGGTGTCGCTGCTGCTGGCCGAGTTGAGCTTCGGGCAGGGCAGTGCGCACGAGGACCACGCGAAGGTGGGGATCCTCGCGGCCTCCCTGCTCGCCGCGCTCCTGGCCACCGTGGTGCTCCGGGCCCGCAACCAGCAGTACCGGCGGGCGGAGGAGGAGGAAAAGGTCGACTCGGACCACGACGGCATCCCGGACGTCTACCAGCGGGACACCGGGGCCGGCTAAGGCTAGATTTGAGATGGAGCAGGAGGGGCTGCCCGACATACCTTTGATACCCCAAGGGGTATCATTGTGCAGCTGGATATTCGCGCCGGGCCGACCGGCGCCCTCGAAAGGAACAGGCATGAAGAGCATCTCCGTCAAGGACCTGGCCGCACTGGGCGACGCCACCGAAATCGTCGATGTCCGTGAGGAAGACGAATACGTCGCGGTCCGCGTTCCTGGTGCCAGGAGCATCCCGCTCTCACGGTTCGTCCAGTCCCTCACCGAGGTTCCGGCCAGCGGAACCGTCTACGTCATGTGCGCCGCCGGCGGCCGCAGCGCCCAGGCCACCACCTACCTGGAAGACCAGGGGTACGACGCCGTCAACGTCACCGGCGGGATCATGCAGTGGCAGGACGAGGGACACCCCGTCAACCGGGGCTGACCTTAAGCTGACCTTAAAGGGGCTGTCCTTACCGGAGGGGCCATGGAAGTCATCGTCATCGAGACCCCGCAGCTCGGGGACCGGAGCTACCTGGTCCACGACGGCTCGGTGGCGCTGGCGATCGACCCGCAGCGCGACACTGACCGCATCGAGGCGGCCGCCCGCGACGCCGGGGTGGCCATCACGCACGTGGCCGAAACGCACCTGCACAATGACTACATCACCGGCGGGCTGATCCTGGCCCGGGCCCACGGCGCCAGCTATCTCGTGAACGCCGCCGACCTCGTCGCGTTCGAGCGCACGCCCGTCACGGACGGCCAAACGGTCCGGGTGGGCTCGCTCACGGTCACCGCGGTCGCCACGCCGGGCCACACGCACACCCACTTATCGTTCATCGTGGACGACGGCGGGAAGCGGGCCGTCTTCTCGGGCGGCAGCCTGCTGTACGGCTCGGTGGGCCGCACCGACCTTGTCGCCGAGGCGGACACGGTCGGCTTAACCCACGACCAGTACGCCTCGGTCCGGCGCCTCGCCGCCGCGGCCGGCCATGACGCCGCGCTGTTCCCGACGCACGGATTCGGCTCGTTCTGCTCCTCCGGACCCGCCACCGGCGCCCGGTCCTCCACCATCGGCGAGCAGCTTGCCGCCAACCACGCCCTGACGGACCCCGACGAGGACCACTTCGTCCGCCAGCTCATCGCCAACCTCACGGACCACCCCTCTTACTACGCCCACATGAGCCCGGCCAATGTTCGGGGCCCGGGCCCCGCGGAGCTGGCCGTTCCGGCATCGCTCGATGCCGCCGAGCTCATCCGGCGCCTGGACGACGGCGAGTGGGTGGTGGACCTGCGCCGGCGCGTGGCGTTCGCCAACAGCCACCTCAAGGGCAGCGTCAGTTTTGAGTATGGCTCCGGTTCCAGTTTCACCACCTATCTCGGCTGGGTGCTGCCGTGGGGCGAACCACTGACACTGGTGGGTTCGCGGGAAGACATTGAGGGCGCCATCCGCGACCTCTCCCGGATCGGCATCGAATCCCCGGACGCCGCCGTCGGGACCGAGCCGCACGTCCTGGCGCCGCAGGCCGGAATGGCCTCCTACCCGCGCGTGGGCTGGGACGGCGTGCTCGCCGGCCGGGCGCCTGAGGACACCGTTCTGGACGTGCGCCGGGCCGACGAATTCGCCGCTGCCAAGGTGCTGGGCGCGGTCAACGTGCCGCTGCACGAGCTGTTGCTGCGCCTCGGGGACGTCCCCGCGGGGAAGCTCTGGGTGCACTGCGGTTCCGGGTACCGTGCCGGGATCGCCGCCAGCCTCCTGGCGCGGGCGGGCCGCGACGTGGTCCACGTCGACGCCAGGTTCGCCAGCGCCGCGGCCGCCGGGATCGCCCTGGAAACCACCGCGGCCGGGCCGCCGGGGAGCGCCGGCGGCCTGGGGAGCGCGGTCGGCCCGGCGGAGGCGGGCTGATGCGGGCGGTGCGCTCAACACTCGGCGCCGGAACGGATTCTCTGGCAGAGTATGGTCATGCTCACAGTTATTGGCGAGGGGCTGGTTGATGTAGTCCAGCGGTCCTCCGGCGTCCAGGCCCATGTCGGCGGCAGTCCCCTCAACGTGGCGGTGGGGCTGGCGCGGCTGGACCATCCGGTCCAGTTCATTGGCCGCTACGGCCGCGATGCGTATGGCGAGGCCCTGGCTGCCCACCTGAAGTCGAGCTCCGTGCTGCTCCCGGTGGGAGCTGATGAGCTGCCCACCAGTGTGGCCGCCGCTTTGATCGACGACGCCGGCGCCGCCACCTACACGTTCGACCTCGCCTGGGAGCTTCCCGGCGTCGCGGCCCGCCTGCCGTTCCTGCTCCAGGGAACCACGCTGCTGCACACCGGATCCATCGCCACCATGCTGGCGCCCGGCGCCGCCGAGGTGCTTGCCGCCGTCGAGCGCGCCCACCCGTCCGCCACCATAAGCTTCGACCCGAATTGTCGCCCCAGCATCATCCCGGACGTGGACTACGCCCGCGGGCAGGCCGAAAAGTTCGTGACCCTCGCTGACGTTGTGAAAGCCTCCGACGAGGACCTCGAATGGCTCTACCCGGGGGTTGACCCGCTGGACTCGGCCCGCCGTTGGCAGGCTCTGGGCGGCTCCGAAGGGCCGGCCATGGTGGTCGTAACCCGCGGCAGCAAGGGACCCTGGGGCATCAACGCCGCAGGTGAGGCGGAGTTCCCCGCCCCCGAGATCAACGTCGCGGACACAGTCGGGGCGGGGGATTCGTTCATGGCCGCGCTGCTGTCCGGCGTGGTGGACCTGGGCCTGGACGGGGCACAAAACCGCAAGGCCCTGCGCGAACTCTCCGCCGAAAACCTCCGCGATCTCCTCGCCCATGCCTCCCGGGCAGCGGCAGTCACCGTGTCCCGCGCCGGCGCCAACCCGCCCACCCGCGCGGAGCTGGCACGGATGGAAATGGGGGCACAGCCCCTGCAGTGAGTGAGTGAAAGGCAGCCATGACACGCCACGATTTTCCGGTGTTCCCTGTCCGCAGTGACTCCTTCGCGGAGGGCCAGACGCTCCCGCCTGCCCAGCGCAGCGGCAAGATGCGCGCCGGCGGCCAGGACGAATCCCCGCAGCTGAGCTGGAGCGGCGCCCCGGCCGGCACCAAGGGCTATGCAGTCACCATGTTCGATCCCGACGCCCCGGGCCGCGGCGGCTTCTGGCACTGGGCCGTGCTGGACGTCCCCGCCGACGTCACGTCGCTGCCGGCGGGGGCGGGCGCCGAGGGCGGCAGGCTCCTTCCCCCGGGCGCCATCCAGTTAAGGAACGACGGCGGGTTCCACGGCTATCTGGGCGCGGCACCGCCTCCCGGGCACGGGCCGCACCGCTACGTCATCACCGTCCACGCGCTCGACATCGCACCGTCCGGACTGAATGAGCACACCGCTCCGGGCAGCCTGGAAGCGAAGCTGTCGCGGCACACCCTGGGCCGTGGCACGCTCACCGGCATCCTCGAACGCCACTGAGCACGCCGCCGCCCGCCGTCGAGTTCGCCGGAAACACTCCAGTTCGCCGGAATTTTCCGGCGAACCCGACGCGGTCCGGCGATCTCGGCGACTGCCGCCGCGAAGGCCGGCTGTCCCGGCGCACGTAGACTGGCACTATGCGGCTGGTAGCAAGTGACATTGACGGAACGATCCTCGGCCATGACGGCAAAATCAGCGACCGGACCGTCCGCGCGTTCCATGCGTGCCGCGACGCCGGGCTGGAACTGGTGTTCGTCACCGGACGTCCGCCGCGTTGGCTCCACCCCCTGCAGGACCAGTTGGGGCACACCGGAACGGTCATCTGCTCCAACGGCGCCGTCGTGTGGGACCTCGAGGCAGACCGCCTGCTCTCGGCGCGGACACTGGACCTCGACGCCATGTTCGAGGTCCGCCGCATCATCAAGCGGTTGCGTCCGTCCGCACGGTTTGCCGCCGAAACCCTGACGGGCTTCCACCTGGAACCGGGCTTCATCGAAGAGGGCGCCAGCAAACTGCTCGCGGAATTCACCCCGGCCCCGCTGCACACCACCCTCACGGAGGCGGACGCCGTGGCGAAGTTCCTGGCCATTGTCCGGGAAGGCACCGCCGACGAGTTCCTGGCCGAGGTGACGCCCGCCGTCGCCCATCTGGCCGCCGCGACGCACTCGGCGCCGAATATGGCCCTGCTGGAGCTCTCCCTGCCGGGCGTGAACAAGGCCGTGGCCCTGGCTGAATATGCGGCGTCCCTCGGCATCGACGCCGCGGACGTGGTGGCATTCGGGGACATGCCCAACGACATCGAGATGCTTCGCTGGGCCGGGCACGGCTACGCGATGGCCAGCGGCCACCCGGAAGCGATCCGGGCCGCCGGCCAGCAGGCCCCGCACTTCGACGACGACGGCGTCGCCCAGATCCTCGAGTCCAAGCTCGCCGAACTCGGCGTCCGGCTGGCCTAAGGCCCAGGCACCGCGGCCCTCGTCCCCGCCCAGCTCCCCTCGGACACCGGATTCCCAGCAGACGGTCAACTGGCGTTCACCTTGGCCTCCTAGGCTGGAAGCTCGCGACGAATCGTTTGACCGATAGTGGGGACATCATGGCCAGGCACCGCATCAACAACACGGACGATCAACCCCTGCACCCGGTGGAGCCGGACCGGCACTGGAGGCAGCTGCGCCAGGGCGACCGCGTCAGCGTCCGGCTGGCCCCTGGCTTCGAGACGGGTGGCCTTGTGGACGCCGTGACGGCGGACCACAGTGCGGTCTGGGTGGACCTCGACGGCGGCCGCGGCCGCACGCTGCTGCACTGCAGCGACGGCGTCGAAATCCGCCAGCACCGCTCCTGACACCCCGCCCGCCAACCCCCGGTCCACGGCCCCGGTGCCGGCAGATCAAGGCTCGGGTACGCTTCAGGAGTGACTGACCTGCACCCCTACTTTGCCCTCGGCGGCAATCGCGACGGCGGTCCGGAGGACGCCGCCACCCGGGTTCCGGGTGACCCCCGGGCGCCGATGGCCATGGCCCACCGGGGCTTCTCACTGGACGGGCTGGAGAACTCGATGGCCGCGTTCCGCGCCGCCGTCGACCTCGGGTTCCGGCACCTGGAGACGGACGTGCACACCACGGCCGACGGCGTGCTGGTGCTCTTCCACGACAAAACCCTGGACCGGATTACCGAGGGGCGGGGCAGGATCGCGGACCTTCCGGCCTCAACCGTGGACCTGGCCAGGATCGGCGGGACCGAACCGATCCCGCGGTTTGAGGAGCTGATCGCGGCCTTCCCCGACGTCCGGCTCAATGTCGACGTCAAGGACTGGAACTCCGTGGGCACCCTGGCCTCGGCGATCGAACGCCACGGACTGCACGACCGCGTGCTGGTGGCCAGTTTCTCGGACCGGCGGCGACGCGCGGTGCTGAAGCAGCTGAGCCGTCCCGCCGCGAGCTCGGCCGGCATCGTGTCCAATGCCGTGTTCGTCCTGCTGGGCCCCGTGCTGCCGACGCCGCTGATGTCCGCCGTGGCGCGCCGGGCACTGCGCGGAGTCCACGCCCTGCAGGTCCCCGTCCGCTACGGCGCCGTGCCCGTGGTGACGCCGGGCTTCATCCGGCGGGCACACCGGCACGGCCTGCAGGTCCATGTGTGGACAGTCAACGAGCCCGCGGAAATGCACCGGCTGCTGGACCTTGGCGTCGATGGGATTGTCACGGACCGCGCGGACCTGCTCAAGGCGGTCCTCCAGGAGCGCGGGACCTGGGCCTAAACACCGCGTCGCCTCAGCACGCCGGGACCGCCGGACTGGCAGGATAGATCCATGCGCATCCTCATCGCCCCGGACAAGTTCAAGGGCTCCCTCACTGCCGTCGAAGCCGCCGCCGCCATCGCCGAAGGCGCCCTGCGCGTCTACCCCGAGGCCGAGGCCATCCAGTTTCCGGTGGCCGACGGCGGCGAAGGGACCCTCGAGGCGGCCGTCGCTGCCGGCTACGAGGAACGGCTCAACGCAGTGGTCGGCCCGATCCTGGCCCCGATCGGTGCCGCGTGGGCCATCCGCGCGGATGCCTTCGGCGGGGCCACCGCGGTGATTGAAACGGCGCAGGCCTCCGGGCTGGCGCACATGGAGCCCACGCCGGCCAACGCGCTGCGCGCCCACAGTTATGGCTGCGGCCAGCTGATCGCCGCCGCGCTGGACGCCGGTGCCACGGAAATCGTGCTGGGCGTGGGCGGTTCGGCCATGAGCGACGGCGGCAGCGGCGCACTCCGCGCCCTCGGGCTCAAGCCGTTGGACACCGCCGGCAACGTGGTGCCCCTTGGCGGCGGATCACTCGCCGACGTCGCGTCCGTGGACACCAGCGGCCTCGACCCGCGGCTGGCCGGGGTGAAGTTCAGGATCGCCGTCGACGTTCAAAACCCGCTGTACGGCAGCGACGGGGCCGCACACGTGTTCGGTCCGCAAAAAGGCGCCGACGCCGATGCGGTGGAGCTGCTCGACGCCGGCCTGCGCAACTGGGCCTCGGTCCTGCGCGAGTCGACGGGCCGGGACGTCAACGTGCCCGGCGCCGGCGCGGCCGGCGGGTTCCCGGCGTCGTTCCTGGCCTTCAGCACCGCCGCCCTGGAAGGCGGCTTCGAGCTGGTGGCCGGCCTCACCGGGCTGGACGCGAAACTCGCGGTGGCTGATTTGGTCATTACCGGTGAAGGCTCCATGGACAGCCAATCGCTGACGGGCAAGGCACCGATCGCCCTCGCCGATGCCGCCCAGGCCCTCGGCATTCCGGTGATCGTGGTGGCGGGCCGGATCCTCGTCACCCCGGAAGACCTCGCCCGTCACGGCGTGGTGGCCGCGGCGCAACTGCTGGACGTCGCCGGCAGCCCGCAGGACGCTGTCGCCAACGCCGCCAAGTACCTGGCCTGGGTCACCAGCCAGGTCCTCGAAGGCGCCTAGCGCACCTGCAGGCTCGCTGCCGTGCTGAGCGCCGTGCCGTTTAGGCGCCGGTTTCGTAGTGCGGTTCGGCCACAGGTTTCGACTCGGGGGAGCCCTTCTCGCGCAGGTAGACCGAGGCGCCCACCAGGACCGCCACCGCGAGGAATTCGCTTTGCCAGTTCTGGAAGGACTCGAACCAGAAGCGGCTCGTCGCCAGGTAGCCCAGCACCGTCACGGTGGGCTGCCCGTGCGCCTCCTGGTCACTGTTGTAGTCGTCCGCGCCGCCAACCGCGTGCAGGATGAAGGACGCCACGAACAGCAGCAGGAACATGATCGACAGCGAGTGTTCGTAGAGCTTGAGCACCCAGCCGCCGCGGCGCACCGGCCACGGGGTCGATACCTTGAGCCTGGCCTGCCTGGGGTCCTCGTCCTGCGGGGCGGGGCTGCCCATGGGCTTGGACTCGGAGGACCCCTTCTGGAACAGGAAGACGGTCAAGAGGACATACATGCCCATCTGCAGGAATTCCGATTCCCAGTTCTCGAATGTTGCCTCCAGGAAGGACCCGGTGCCAAGGTACTGCAGCAGGGTCACGGCCGGCTCGCCGTGGGCCGTCTGCTCGTCGCTGTAGGTGCTCGCTCCGCTGAGGATCATGCCGCCGAAAAACACGACAAACAGCCCGATGTTGGCCAGCAGCAGTCCGTGTTCCTTGACCCACTTGCCCATGGTTCCGCCCGTGCCTGCGGTGCGCCGATCATGTGAAACGTTTGTCATCGTGACTCCTCCTCGCGGGCCTGCCGACGGATCCGGGCAGGGACAAGAACCAGTAGCAGTACCAGTACGGCCAGCAATCCGACGCCAGCTATCACGCCCGCCGTCCGGCCCAGGGTGACGTCGAAGATCAGGGACGTGGTCCCCACGCTCAGCAGCCCGACGCCGGCCAGTGAGAACTTGGCGATGGTATCGGCGCTGGCCACGAGCGTGGCCTTCAGCCCCTGCCGGAACAGCCGGCGGTGCACGCTCACCGGCAGCAGGATCGTGGCCGTGGTGAGGGCGGCCAGGACGACGTTGGCGAGGTACAGGCGGGTTTGGTAATCATCCAGCGTCTCGAAGCGCGCCTGGAACGGCAGCGTCAGGAGGAAGCCGGCGAGGAGTTGGACCCCGGTCTGGAGAACGCGCAGTTCCTGCAGCAGTTCGGCCCAGTTGCGGTCCATCCGCTCAGCACGTGATTCGTCCCTGCCGTCATCCTTCGGCGCCACTGGGCCTGTCATTGGTGCTCCTCCGCGCAATCCTGAAACCAATTGTGAACCTGCCGCCGCGTGCGGCCCACCCTCAACCTAGGCTTGAAAGTTGATAAAAGACAAGTCGGTAGTAAGTTTACTGATCACTTTGCGGTTAGGGTAGAAACTGTTTACTTCACGGGGATGATTTCGGAAGGCCCGGCCAGCGCCGGCCCGAGAGCATCGCTGGAAACCGACGCATTGGTTAGGTGGACTATGAGTGACGCAAGCAGCACGGCAGCCGGCGCCTCCAGCGGAGGCGGCAAGCAGCAAGACCAGCCGCGCGATCCCCGCGCCGGCTACCACTCGGGCCCGTTCCCGGAACAGGTCCAGAAACAGCCCGGCCTCACCTCGCCCATGGAGCCCAAACCGGACCATGGCGAGGAAAGCTACCGGGGCAGCGGTGCCCTGAGCGGCAAAGCCGCCCTCATCACCGGCGGTGACTCCGGAATCGGCAAGGCGGTGGCGATCGCGTTCGCCCGCGAGGGCGCCGACGTCGCGATCTCCTATCTGCCGGAGGAGGAAGAAGACGCCCAGGACACCGCCGAGTGGATCCGAAAGGCCGGCAGCAAGGCCCTGCTGCTTCCCGGCGACGGCCGCAGTGAGGACTTCGCCGGGCACATCGTTGAGGCGACCCTGGCCGAATTCGGGGGCCTCGATGTTCTGGTCCTGAATGCGGCGTACCAGAAGAACCGTGACAGCTTGGAATCGCTCCCCACCGAAGAGTTCGACCGCGTCTTCAAAACCAATCTGTACTCCCTGCTCTGGACCGCCCGTGCCGCGGTCCCGCACCTGGGAACGGGGGCGTCCATCATCACCACCGCGTCGATCCAGGCCTTCAACCCGTCCCCGGAACTCATCGACTACGCCATGACCAAGGCAGCCCAAGTGGCTTTCACCAAGGCGCTGGCCCAGGAGCTCGGGCCGAAGGGAATCAGGGTCAACGCCGTGGCCCCGGGTCCCATCTGGACGCCGCTGATTCCGGCCACCGAGTGGCCCGAGAAACTGCCGTCCTTCGGCCAGGACACACCACTTCAACGGGCGGGCCAGCCGGCTGAGCTCGCGGCCGCCTACGTGCTTCTCGCCTCGGAACACGGTTCCTACATTTCCGGAGCGGTGCTTCCGGTTACCGGAGGCAAAGGCCTCTGAGTCCGCTTCGATCCCGTCCAAATCCAGCTAGTCCCATTTCCAGCAACAGGAGGACTGACATGACTGAAAACCAGCAGGATCCCAAGAGCGTCACCGAAGAAGCGGGCGGCTACGGCACGCCGACCGCCGAGCAGGAAATGCCCGCCGGTGACGCGACAAACGGCGATGAGAAGAAATTTGCCCAGCCCCGCGAAGAAGAGGCCTTCGAAGCCGCGGGGCTGAACCAGGACAGCCCCGACGGCGAGACGTATCCGGCCGGTGCACCGGACCTGAGCCAGTTCGGCGCCCAAGACCAAGACAGTGCAGGAGAACCCGGAGCCGGACGCTTCGGAGGAACGGAGGAACAAATGAGTTCAGAAAACGCCAGCGCAACCCCCGGCTTCGACCACGACGCCCAGGAGGACGCCGTGCCCTCCTCCGAGGCGGAGATGGACGAGGCCAACACCGAAAAGCCGGACGCCGGGCGACCCTTCTCCTCCGAGCCAGGGCAGGACGCGGCGGGGCTGCCGGACGGCTCAGGGACGGACTTGCCGGAGAGCAAGTCGCCGAAGGACCGCGACGATGACAAGGACGCCTTCGACGCCGGCTAGCCCCGTCGCTGCCGCCGCGCCCGCCGCAAAGAGGGCTCTGACAGCGAAAGAGGCCGGACTCCTGCCTGTGGGCGGTGTCCGGCCTCTTTCGTCTGCGGGATGGCGCCCGCTCGGGCGCTGCTTAGCGGCGCTTCTTGGGGTTCCGCTTGACGGCTGCCTTGACCGCAGCCGTTGAGGCCGCGGCCGGCGCGGTATCTTCAGTTTCCGGCTCGGTCACCGTGCCGCGCACCTTCGCGATCGCCTTCATGCCGTGGTAGATCACCAGGGCGGCGGCCGAGCCGAGCGCGATCCCGGTGAACTTGAGGTCGCCGATGGTCCAGGTGTAGTCGGCAATCCCGACGATGAGGGCGACGGCGGCCGTGGTCAGGTTGATCGAGTTGGAGAAGTTCACCTTGTTCTGGACCCAAATCTTCACGCCCAGCACGCCGATCATGCCGTAGAGCATAGTGGCCGCGCCGCCCAGGACGCCGGCGGGGACAGTGGCGATGAGTTCGCCAAACTTCGGGGAGAAGCTCAGGATCACAGCGAAGACGCCGGCCACCCAGTACGCCGCCGTCGAATACACCTTGGTGGCAGCCATGACGCCGATGTTCTCGGCGTACGTGGTGGTCCCGGACCCGCCGCCAAGTCCGGCAAGTACAGTGGCGGCGCCGTCGGCCAGCAGCGCCCGGCCGGAGACGCCGTCGAGGTTCTGCCCCGTCATGGCGGACACGGACTTTACGTGGCCGATGTTCTCCGCCACCAGCACCAGCACCACCGGCACGAAGAGGCCGAGGACGCCGAGGTGGAATTCGGGAGTCTGGAAGTGCGGCAGACCCACCCACGCCGCGCCGTCCATTTTGGCGTAGTCCACCTCGCCCCGGATCACGGCAACAAGGTAGCCCGCCAGGACGCCCACCAGGATGCTCAGCCGGCCCAGGATGCCGCGGAAAAGCACGCTGACCACGATGATGACGGCCAGCGTGATGAAGGCGGTCACCGGGGCCTGGTCGAAGCTGGCCTTCGCCGCGGGCGCCAGGTTCAGCCCGATCAAAGCCACGATCGCGCCGGTCACGATCGGCGGCATGACCCGGTTGATCCAACCGGCGCCGAACTTCTGCACCACGGCGCCAACGATGGCGAGGGTCGCACCGGCCAGCACCACCCCGCCCAGCGCCCCGGGGATGCCGAACTGCTGCTGGGAAGCCATGATTGGCGCGATGAACGCGAAGCTGGAACCGAGGTAGCTCGGCACGCGCCCCTGGGTGATGACCAGGAACAGCAGGGTGCCGATGCCGGAGAAGAACAGGGTGGTGGCCGGCGGCATGCCCGTGATGATCGGGACCAGGAAGGTGGCGCCGAACATGGCCACGACGTGCTGCATCCCGATCCCTACCGTCAGGGGCCAGGTGAGCCGCTCATCCGGCCTGACGACCTCACCGGGGCGGACGGACTTGCCGGTGCCGTGGAGCTTCCATTTGGTGCCGAGCATGCTCATTGCCGGGAGCCTTTCAGAGAATGTGGGGCGGGGCGCGGAAGGAATCTTCCCGAGCAACTTTACCGCGCAGCTTTTTACCGGCCGTCCCGTCGGGCCGGCCTGGTGCGTGTTGGGCTGGTGTGCCTGACGTCACAGGGCGCGGTGGGAAGTAGAGGCCGGCCGTTGAAGTTGCAACTATGGACAGCAGGAGACGCTGGCCACCCAGGAGTGCGCCGGCACAGCGAAAGGGATGCGAATGACGATCGCCCATGAAGAAGCAGTAATCGACGCAGCAGCAGTGGACGCCATTTTTGCCGAAGCCCGCACGGCGAACGCCTTTACCGGCGACGTCACTGACGAGCAGGCCCGCGCGATCTACGAACTGACGAAGTTCGGCCCCACCGCCTTCAACTCCCAGCCGCTGCGCGTTACCTACGTGCGCTCCGACGAAGCCCGCGCCACGCTCGTGGATGCACTGGCCGCCGGCAACCGCGCCAAGACGGCATCAGCGCCGCTCGTCGCGGTCCTGAGCTACGACACCGCCTGGCAGGAACAGTGGGACGCATTCCTTCCCGGCTACAACGCCCCCAAAGCCATGTATGACGCCGCGCCGGATCTCGCCGCGGCCACCGGCAACAACAACGCGCACCTGCAGGCCGGCTACTTCATCCTTGCGGTCCGCACCCTGGGTCTCGCGGCCGGTCCCATGACCGGTGCCGACTTCGCCAAGATCGACGCCGCATTCTTCCCCGACGGGAGCCAGAAGAGCTTCCTGGTGGTCAACATCGGCCAGCCCGGGGCAGACGCATGGGGCGCGGCCAAGCCGAAATTCGCGTACGAGGACGTCGTCCGTACCGTCTAGCAGCTTCCGGCGTCGGTAACGGGCACCGTCCTCCGGCACTGTTTTTCCGCGGAGGTGCCTCCGGCACCATGGGGGACAGGCCGGAGGCACGCGGGATGCGATTCTGCGGTTCAGCGCACGGCCCACATCCAAGGCCACTTCCTATTTTAGTCCGCGCCGTCGCCGCCGGCACTGTGCGTTTGCAGCGCCCGACCGGCCCCAGGGGCGCCGCGGCGTGGCACACTTTTCCCATGCGGAACCTGATCGCGGTGGCCTTCGTGGAACCGGTAGCCGAGGGGCTCGAGTTTCCCCGGGATGACTGGCCGCTGCACCTCACCTTGGTCAAGTTCGACGTCGCCGAATCCCGCCAGGAACCCCGTGCGGAACCCGGGCCGGGCACGCCGCCGGCCGCGGGCGATCCGCTCGCCGAACAAATCGCCGCCCTCATGGCGGGCCCGGTGACCGCCGCCCTGGGCTCCCGGATCAGCGTGGACGGCGAAGCCGGGTTCGGGCGCGCAGGGTCCATCCCGGTCAACCTGATTGAACCCAGCGGACAGCTGCAGGTCCTCCACAACGAGCTGGTCCGGATTGTGGAGCAGTTGCCCGGCAGGATCTCCACGCCTGCCTTCACCCTGGAAGGGTACCGGCCGCATGTCTCGCACCACGGCGACAAACGGCTTCAGCGGGGCGACACCTTCGCGCTTGACCGGATAGCGCTCGTGGACATGGCCCCCGACGGCGGGCACGCCACGCGCCGGATCCTGAAGTTGTGGACCGACGCCCCGGCGTAGGCGCCAGAACGGCCCCTTCGGAGGGCTGGGTCGTCATATCCGGGACTGCGGCGGTGGATTTTGCGGACCGGTGCCATACTGGGGTCAACTTCGATGACGAAGGATGCATTGCGGGCAATTAACGAGCGGACCGGGGGGCCACTACATGATGCTGGAGACGGCGACATTGCGTGTTGCTTTAGCGTTGGTAGACCTCACGCTGCTCATGCTCTTCTACTTCATTACCTTCCGGCGGACCCGGTCGCCTTACAGCGGCTGGTGGTGCATGGCCCTGTTGCTGTTCCTGGTCGGCAACGCCGCGTACCTGCTGGGCGGGACAGTGCACCAGGTCTGGGCCAACCCGGCCGGCAACGTCCTGCTGGTCGCCGCCGCCGCCAGCATTTGTGCCGGTGCCCGCTCGCTGCGGGCCACAGCACTCCGGCCCTGGCAACTCGCGGTGGCCCCTGGTGCCACCGCCGTCGCTTCGATCCTCGACCACCCGGCTACCAACATCTGGGCGGGAGGGCCGGTGTACTTGGCGTTCATGGCCCTGCTCATCGGGTTGAGTTCGCGGGAGGTGTTCCTGATTGAGCGCGACTATTCGCGCGTGCACCGTCCCCTCGCCGTGGGCGCCGGCATCCTGGCCGTCTTCTACGCGGGCCGCCTCATCGCCTTTCTGATAGACGGGCCAGAGGGGCAGGTCTTCACGTCGGTCTTCGGCTCGGCGTCCATGACCGTATTCTCGATCGTCACGCTCGTGGTTGCGTCCTTCACGATGGCCGAGCTGAGCTACGAACAACAGACCCGGGACCTGCGTTCGCGCGCCACTGTGGACGGACTCACGGGCCTGCTGAACCGCTCTGCGTTCCTGGACCTCGCGGAAAACGAACTGCGCCGCTTGCGCCGGACCGGCACGACGGCGTCGCTCATCCTGGCGGACCTGGACCACTTCAAGGCAATCAACGACCAGTTTGGCCACTCGGCCGGGGACTCCGCACTGCAGGCGTTTGCCAGGGCCTGCGCCGGCACCGTCCGCTCCACCGACCTCGTGGGCCGCTACGGCGGCGAGGAATTCATCCTCCTGCTGCCGGGCGTCACGCCGGACCGGGCGCAGGAAATCGCTGCCGGCATCAGCGTCCGGCTTCATCAATCCGGGTCCGCGGTCATTCCCCGGCTGCCCACCGTGAGCTACGGCATCGCGTCCACCGGTTCCGGACCGGACGGCCTCGACGCCGCAGTGATCTTGGCCGACGCGGCCCTCTACCAGGCAAAGACGCTTGGCAGGGACCGCGCCGAGTTGGCCACCGGCGGCGGAACTACGAAATAACCCCGTCCACCAGGGCCTTCGCTTCGGCCTGGACCTGCTTGAGGTGCTCGGCACCCTTGAAGGACTCGGCGTAGATCTTGTAGACGTCTTCCGTGCCGGAGGGCCGGGCCGCGAACCAGGCGTTTTCGGTGACTACCTTGAGGCCGCCAATCGCGGCGCCGTTGCCCGGCGCCTCGGTCAGTTTGGCCGTGATCGTTTCGCCGGCCAGTTCGGTCGCGGTGACGTCCGACGGCGAGAGCTTGCCCAGCGCCGCCTTCTGCTCCCGGGTGGCCGCCGCGTCGATCCGGGCGTAGACGGGGTCGCCGAACTGGTCGGTGAGGCCCTTGTACAGCTGCGAGGGTGACTTGCCCGTTACCGCCGTGATCTCCGAGGCCAGCAGGGCCAGCAGGATGCCGTCCTTGTCGGTGGTCCAGACGCTCCCGTCCATCTTGTTAAAGGAGGCGCCGGCGGATTCCTCGCCGCCGAAAGCGCCCTCTCCGGACAGCAGCCCGGGGACGAACCACTTGAAGCCCACGGGCACTTCGACAAGTTTGCGGCCCAGGCTCTCGGCCACGCGGTCGATGATCGAGGAGGAAACCAGGGTCTTGCCGATCACGGACTGCGGGTTCCAGCCGGTCCGGTGCCGGTAAAGGTAATCGATGGCGACGGCGAGGTAGTGGTTCGGGTTCATCAGCCCGCCGTCCGGAGTGACGATCCCGTGGCGGTCGGCGTCTGCGTCGTTGCCGGTGGCGACGTCGAACTTGGCGCCGTCGGACATGCGGTTGATCAGGGAAGCCATCGCCGAGGGCGAGGAGCAATCCATCCGGATCTTCTCGTCCCAGTCCAGCGTCATGAAGGCCCACTGGGGGTCGACCGTGGGGTTGACCACGGTGAGGTCCAGGTGGTGGCGCTCACCGATCTCGCCCCAGTAGTCCACCGACGCTCCGCCCATCGGGTCGGCGCCGATCCGCACGCCCGCCTCGCGGATCGCATTGAGATCCAGTACCGAGGGGAGATCGTCGACGTAGCTGCTGAGGAAGTCGAACTTGCCGGTGGTCCCGGCGGCGAGGGCCTCGGCCACCGTGATCCGCTTGACGCCGCGCAGGCCGTTTTCCAGCAGCTCGTTGGCGCGGTTGGCGATCCAGCCGGTGGCGTCGGTGTCAGCGGGGCCGCCGTGCGGGGGGTTGTACTTGAATCCGCCGTCGCCCGGAGGGTTGTGGCTCGGGGTCACCACGATGCCGTCGGCCTGCGGCGCGCCCGGGGCGGCATTCCGGTTGTGCGTAAGGATGGCGTGGCTCAGGGCAGGTGTGGGCGTGTAGCCGTGGCGGGCGTCGATGAGGACGTGCACGCCGTTGGCCGCCAGCACCTCAAGGGCGGAGTTTTGTGCGGGCTCGCTCAGGCCATGGGTGTCCTTGGCCATGTAGAGGGGGCCGGTGATGCCCTGGCCCGCCCGGTATTCCACGATCGCCTGCGTGATGGCGAGGATGTGGGGTTCGTTGAAGGACGCCTTCAGGCTCGATCCCCGGTGCCCGGAGGTGCCGAAGGCTACCCGCTGGCCCGGGTCCGAGAGGTCCGGCGAAACGTCGTAGTACGCATCCAAAAGCGCAGTGAGGTCAACAAGGTCTTGGGGTTGGGCAACTGTGCCCGCGCGGCTAGCCATGGCACCAGCATGCCAGACGAGGGCGGGGTGCAACACGGTTTCGCGCCAAACCCGTTCCTGTGACGAAAGAAAACCCGCCGATCGGCCCGGTCCCAAGCCAACCGTGCGGCGGTACTCTGGATCCAGAGACTTCTTGAGGGGACAAGCCATGACTGAACAGCCAAAACAAGGCAAAGACGAGACACCGGAGGGCTACCAGCCGACGCTGCGCCTCCCGGACCACCAGCCCGACGTTCCGCCGGAGCAGGCACCCCCCGCCAGCCAGGACCAGGGGCCGTCGGCGACGCAGCAGTTCGCGCAACCCGAATCCCCGCAGCCGCCTTACTCGGGCCGGCAGCCCGACACGGGCCGGCAGCCCGACACGGGCCAGCAGCCCGCCGTCGGCCAGCAGCCCTACGCCGGCCAGGCGGCACCTGACCACGGCCAGTACTCAAGCCCGTACCCTCCGGTCTACGGGCAGCCGGCCGCGCCGTATGGCCAACCGTCGCCGTACGCTCAGCCGGGCAGCCCCAATGCCTACGGCCAGCCCTCGTACTACGGCGCGCCGCCGGCGCCCAAGAGCCTGAGCATCGCCAGCATGTGCTGCGGCATCGCCGCGCTGGTGGGCTTCGGATTCTTCCTGCTCCCGCAGCTGGCCGCCGTGATCCTGGGGCACATGGCCCTGCGGCGCGAACCGGCCGGCCGGGGCATGGCAATCGCCGGCCTCGTAATGGGATACGTCGGCATCGCCGTCACGATCCTGGTGCTGGTCATTTTCGGGCTGGTCATCGGCACCGCGCGCAACAGCGGATACGGCGTCTAGGCCTGCCCGGCGGCTGGGGCCTGCGCCGGCTCAGCGTGTCAGCGCCGACACCAGCGGGTCGGCATTGGCCTCCAGCCAAGCACGCCGGCGGTTGATTTGGCCGCCCACGCCGTCCCGCCACATCCGCGCCCAGCCGCCGCCCAGGGCCGCGGCGTTGTGCCGCATCCGTTCGTAGCTGAGCGCCGCGGCGTCGATCCCGGCGCCGGGCACCCGGCGTCGTTCATCCTCGCTCCAGCCGTAGGCGTCGGCGAAGACGCGCAGCCGGTGGAACGGGTCCTGGTCTTCCCATCCCGGCCACGCGTCGGCGGGGTCGCGGAGCGGCACCCAGTGCATGGCGGTGTTCAGCGAATCATGGTGTGCCGTGGCGGGCCCGGCGAGGTCGAAATCCACCAGCCCCGCGGCCAGGCCGTCCCGGACCACCACGTTCTGCGGTGTCACGTCCAGATGGCAGATGAGCCCGACGGCAGCGTCAGTGGGGTTCGGCCGGACCGGCCGGGGCGGGAACGCGTGGGCCTGCGGCAAGAAGCCGGCTGATGCGGTGTGCAGGCGCCTCACCAGGCGGGCCACGGAGGCCAACAGGTCCTCGGACTTTGCCCAGACTTCCGGCGGCGCCCCGGCGCACCGTCCCGGCACGAAGGTCAGGACGTCCCGGCCCTGCGGGTCGCGGCCAAGGAACCGGGGGGAGCCCTCAAAGCCGGCGTCGTCCAGCCAGTCGAGGTACTCGGCGACGGCGAGGGATTGCGGCTGGTGCGGGCGGCGGATGGTTCCGCCAACCCGCACCACGCCGTCGGTGACATCGCCTGGCGGCATGAGTTCGACGTCGGACGCCTCGCCGGGGGCGGGGGTGTAGACGCGCGAAGCAACCGGAACGCGATGTGCGGGGCTCATCGGGTCAGCGTACGCCGCCCATGAGCTTCTTGATCGCCGGTGAGGCGACCGCCAGGCCCACAGCCAGCAGCATGGCGGTTCCGCCGATGCCGATGAAGTAGGGCAGCTCGTCCTGCGGGTTGTACAGACCGGACAGGATGCCGGCCAGGGTAGTGCCCAAGGAGACGGAGAGGAAGAACAGCGCCACCATCTGGGTGTGGAAGGCCTTGGGCGCCAGCTTGGTGGTCACGGACAGGCCGATGGGGGACAGGAACAGCTCTGCGAGAGTGAACAGAAGCAGGATTCCAACCAGAGCCAGCAGAGGGGTCTTGCCGCCGCCGGCCAGCGGGATGAAGGCCAGGAAAGCAAGGCCCATCACAAAGAGGCCGATCGAGAACTTCAGGGCCGAACCGGGCTGCTTTCGGCCGAGCCGGGTCCACAGGGCGGCCATGATGCCGGCAAAGATGATGATGAACACCGGGTTGATGGACTGGACCCAGGCGGCCGGCATTTCCCAGCCGAAGAGATTCCGGTCCAGTTTCTCCTCCGAGTACACGGCAATGAACGTGAACTGCTGCTGGAACAGCGCCCAGAATGCGGCCGAGGCGATGTACAGCGGGATAAACGCCGCCACCCGTCCGCGCTCGGTGGGGGTGATCTTCTTGCTCTTGAAGATCAGGGCGAAGTACAGCACAGACGCGCCAATGGCCGCGTAGGCCATGGACATGGCCAGGTTCTCGGGGTTCACGGTGCCGGTCGCGAGCAGCACGGCGATGATCACGGCAATGCCGGCGAAGATCAGGCCGTATCGGGTGCGCTGGGCGGCGGGGAGGGGGTTCGGTACCCGGTGTGCTTCTTGGGGCAGCTTCTTGCGGCCCAGTGTGTAGATGACCAGGCCGATGGCCATGCCGACGGCGGCGGCGCCGAAGCCCCAGTGGAAGCCCTGGCTTTCCTGCAGCCAGCCGGTGACCAGCGGGCCGATCAGCGCACCGGCGTTGATGCCCATGTAGAAGATGGAGAACCCGGCGTCGCGGCGTTCGTCCTTCTCGCCGTACAGGCTGCCGACGAGGGCGGTGGCGTTGGCCTTGAGGCCGCCGGAGCCGACGCCCACCAGCACCAGTCCGGCGATCAGGCCGGGTACGCCGGGCACGAGTGCCAGCCCGATGTGGCCGGCCATGATCAGGACGGCCGCGCCGAACAGCACGCGCTCCGACCCGAAGAGCCGGTCCGCGAGCCAGGCGCCGAGGATGGTGGAGAGGTAGACGCCGCCACCGTAGGCGCCGACGAGGCCGGCCGCCATGGCCTGTGGAATCTCAAGGCCACCCTGGGCGGCCGTGAAGTACATGTAGTAGAGGAGGATCCCCTGCATTCCGTAGAAGGAGAAGCGCTCCCACATCTCTACGGAGAAAAGGCTGGCCAGCATCTTTGGGTGGCCAAAAAACGAGGTGTCGCCCGGCGTCTTAGTGGGCGGACTGAACGAGGGATCGCCCGGCGTTGTAGCGGGGGGATGGGATAAATGAGTTGTGCTCATTTACTTAATGGTGACATTGTGACGCGCGATTGTCACATTCGAGCAGGCCCGAGGCAAGCAACCCGGACCGTGTTTCGCCTCTCTTTCGGCTGATTTTCAGGGGCGTGCCGGGCTGGGCGGCCGTGTCCTAGGCGGGCTCGCCGGCGTCGAACATGATGACCTGGCGGATGGCGTGGCCGTCTGCCAGCTGGTCCATGGCCTGGTTGATGTCGGCCAGGGCGATGCGGTCCGAGATCAGCTCCTCGACGGGCAGTTTCCCGTCCCGCCACAGCTGGGCGTATTTCGGGATATCCCGCGAGGGGACGGCGGAACCAAGGTAGCTGCCCACGATTGTCCTGGCTTCGGCGGTGACGGTCAATGGCGCCAGCTGGGCGCGGGCATCAGGGGAGGGCAGTCCGGCCGTGACGGTGGTGCCGCCGGGGGAGGTGGCGGCGAACGCGGTTTCGAACGCGCGCGGATTTCCCGCACATTCGATCACGAACCTGGCTTTGACCCCGGCGTCGAGGACCTGCTGCGGGGTGTACGTTTCGTGGGCGCCGAGGCGGCGGGCGTGATCGAGCTTCTGCTCCAGCGTGTCCACGGCGACAATCCGCGAGATTCCCTGCGAGATGGCGGTGATGAGCGCCGCCATGCCCACCCCTCCCAGACCGACGATCATGATGCTGTCCTGCGGGCGGGGCCGGGCCGCGTTGAGCACAGCGCCGCCGCCGGTCAGCACGGCGCAGCCCAGCACTGCCGCGATGTCCGCGGGGATGTCGTCGTCCACCGGCACGGCGGAAGCGCGGTCCACGACGGCGTGGGTGGCGAAGCCTGAGACGCCCAGGTGGTGGTGGACCGGGTCGCCGTCGCGGCTTAGGAGCCTGGATCCGTGCAGCAGGGTCCCGTCGTTGTTGCTCTTGGAGCCTGCCGTGCAGGGCAGCCGGCCGTCCTCGGCGCAGTTCGCGCAGTTCTCGCAGCGGGGCAGGAAGGACATGACCACGCGCTGGCCGGGCTGCAGGTCCGTGACGCCGGAACCGACCGTCACGATGCGGCCTGCGGCTTCGTGGCCCAGCAGCATGGGTACCGGCCGGACCCGGTTGCCGTCGACGACGCTCAGGTCCGAGTGGCAGATCCCGGCGGCCTCCATCCGGACGAGGATCTCGGTGGGCCCGGGAGCCGCCAGTTCCAGCTCGGAGATGGTGATGGGCCTGGATTCCGCGAAGGGGCGCGGGCGGCCGATTTCCTCAAGTACTGCACCGGTGATCTTCATCGATCCTCTTTCGCGGCCTGGTCGGGTTTGAGTGAACGATAGCCGCCGCCCGCCGCCAGCGTCCATTTTGGGCTTCCCGACGCGTTGCGGGATAGCGGGTGGCTGGTTTCCTGGGCCCCGCCGGGGGACATGCCCATTCTTGGCGCCCGCGGATGGACATAGGGGCATCATGTTCACTCGTAGCGGCAAGGGGAGGGCATGTCCCGCGATGAGCACTGGACATGTCCCGCACATGGCCTGAGGAATGGATGTGTCCCCAATGGTGGAGATTGGACATGTCCCGTGCTCGAGGTGAGTTACGGGCATGTCCCGTGCCCGGCGTGAGTTACGGACATGTCCCGCCCGGGGCCGCCGGCGCATCCCGCGGCGGTCCTTGGCTAGAAACCCAGTTGGGCGGCCACCTGCAGCAGCAGCCCCTCGGAGCCCATCGGCCCGATCAGCTGGATGCCCATCGGCAGGCCCGAACCCGGGGCGCCGCCGGTCCAGTGCACCGGGATGTTGATGGCCGGCAGCCCGCAGACGTTGACCATGGATGACCATGGCGCGTATTCGCACTGTTTGCGGTAGTCGCCGTCGGCGTCGCCCGCCCATTCCGCGGCCGGCCAATAGCCCCCGCCGTGGGTCGCGCCCGTGAACCAGCCCACCGGGCGGGGTGTCTGCGCCAGGGACGGCGTCACCATGAGATCCCAATGGGCGTACTGCGTGATCGTGTCCCGCTGAAACTGCCGGAGGAACCCGACGGATTCGTTGACTTTGGCCGCGCTGCGCTGCTGTGCGCGCCGGCGGAACGTCCTGGTGAGCGGGGTCAGGAGCGCCTCGCGCTGGGGTGAGATTCGTGCGCTGCCGACGCCGGCGGTCCAGGCCGTGGTGAAGGCGTCCGCGTAGCGGTTGTCATAGCGAATCGCGGCTTCCGAGGTCTCGTGGCCCGCCGCCTCCAGCCGAGAGACGCCGTCGGCCAGCGCGTCGAGCGCCTCATGGTCCGGGGTGAAAGGGAAAATCGATTGCCAGGGGCTGTCAAGGCTTATGCCGATCCGCAGCCGGCGGGGCTCCCTGGCGGTCAGTTCGAGGTAGCTGGCGTCCGCCCTGCCGGCCGCGACCGGCCCGTCCGCACCCGGCACCAGGGCGTCGAGCAGCAGCGCGGCGTCGGCGGCAGAGCGGGCGAGCGGTCCGGCAACCACGAGCCGGGCGGGGTCGCCGGAGCTTTCCCCGGCCGGCAGGAGTCCGCGTCCGGGCTTCAGCCCGACCAGCCCGCACGCCGCGGCCGGGATCCGCACGGAGCCACCGCCGTCGGACCCGGGGGCGAACGGCAACAGGCCCGCGGCAACGGCGGCAGCGCTGCCGCCCGAGGAGCCGCCCGAACTGCGGCTGAGCGCATGCGGATTGCGCGACGGCGGAGCGATCCGGTTCTCGCTGTAGGCGGTCAGGCCGAACTCTGGGACTTGTGTCTTGCCCAATGAGACGACGCCCGCAGTCTTGAGCGCTACCGGAATCGCGCCGTCGGCCAGCGCCGGCTTGCGCTCCAGGGCGGCGCTTCCATGCGTGGTGACGACCCCTGCCACATCCGTCAGGTCCTTGAAGGCGACCGGCATTCCATGCAGCGGGGGCAAAGCGCCGCCGTTTCGGCTCCGGAGGGCGTGGAGCCGGTCCGCTGCCGCGGCGTCCTCCCGCGCCTGTTCCGCAGTGACGGTGATGAAGGCCCCGAGGTGCGGATTCTGGGCTTCGATGCGTTCCAGGAAGTGGTCTGTGGCCGCTCTGGCGGACAGCTCGCCGGAGCGGAGCGCATCGCGGAGTTCGACGGCGGAGAGTTCGTGGATCTCAGTCAAGGAGGCGGGACTCCGGCCGTTGTTTGGGCCGCGCGGCTCGCATCCCGGGGGGACATGCCCATTCTTCGGAGCTGCCGAAGGACACAATGGCATCATGCCCAGCGCTCGCAGCCAGGGGAGGGCATGTCCCGTGGCGGGGGCCGCGGACAGGCCGATCCGCGGGGTGTTCGGCAGCCATGAGGTCTCCTTTGCGGTCCCCAGAAGCGTAACGTGCCGCCCGCGGGGGTGCGCTGCCAGCGGCGGGGGATACGCTGGGATCGGAGCTTGAATTCTGCGGAAAGGGTGAACATGAGCGACTTCCAGACCGTAAGCGTGTCTGGCATCCCCGGTGGTGCCAAGATCGTGGACGTCCGTGAGGACTACGAGTGGGTTGCGGGCCACGCCGAGGGTGCCCTGCACATTCCCATGGACCAGCTGCCGGCCCGGATTGAGGAGCTGGACCCGGACGAGGACGTCTATGTCATTTGCCGCACCGGCGGCCGTTCCTACCGGGCCACGCAGTGGCTGGTCGGAATGGGATATTCCGCGGTGAATGTGGCCGGCGGCATGGACCAGTGGGTCGAGACCGGCATGCCGCTCGTGTCCGACAACGGCCTCAAACCGGTCGTCCTGTAGCTGAAGAAGGAAGAACTGATGCCCGCACCAACGCTCACCTACACATTCCTCGGACCCGAGGGCACCTTCACCGAGGCGGCCCTGATGCAGGTCCCGGACGCGGCGGAGGCCATCCGTATCCCGTCCTCGAATGTGAACACGGCGCTGGACAAAGTGCGGGACGGCTCCGCCGATGCGGCCATGGTGCCGATCGAAAATTCGGTCGAGGGCGGGGTCACGGCCACCCTCGACGCCATCGCCACCGGCCAGGAGCTCAGGATCCTGCGGGAGGCCCTGGTGCCCATCAGCTTCGTCCTGGTGGCCAGGCCCGGCGTGGCCCTCGGGGACATCCGGCGCGTCTCCACCCACGGTCATGCCTGGGCCCAGTGCAGGCTTTGGGTGGACGCCAATATTCCCAATGCGGAATACATCCCCGGTTCTTCCACCGCCGCTGCCGCCATGGGCTTGCTGGACGGCGACAGCGCCCACTATGACGCCGCGATATGCGCCCCGATCGTGGCCACCGAGCAGCCCGGCCTGAAGGTGCTTGCGGAAAACATTGGTGACAACCCCGGCGCGGTCACCCGGTTCGTGCTTGTGGGCCGCCCGGGCGAACTGCCGGCCCCCACCGGTGCGGACAAGACGACCGTGGTGGTGCCGCTGCCCGAAGACCGGCCGGGTGCGTTGATGGAGATCCTGGACCAGTTCGCCACCCGCGGCGTGAACCTGAGCCGGATCGAATCCCGGCCCACCGGACAGTACCTGGGCCACTATTTCTTCAGCATCGACGCCGACGGCCACATCGCAGACGCCCGGGTGGCCGACGCGCTCGCAGGTCTTCACCGGATCAGCCCGGCCACCCGCTTCCTCGGGTCCTACCAGCGCGCAGACGGCCACCGGACCAGGGTTGCGCCGCATACCTCCGACCAGGCATTCCGCGCCGCGCATGCGTGGGTGAAAGACATACTGGGCGGCGCATCTGCTGAGCCGGAATATACCCCGGGGGCTTCGCCCAGAGCGTAGGCAAATGCCATATGGCGCACTTCCACCCCCTCCCAACTGTGCGTATGCTTGCCTGATCCATATTGGGGAAGTCCCCTACGGGAGGGAGCGGGTCATGTCAGGCACCAGCACAGAAAATGACGGCCAGGGAATGATTGTCAATCCCAAGCCGACAGCTGAGAACCAGGACTGGGACGGCGACGACGCCGACCGCGCGGACCGCCTGCGCTTCGAAGAGGAGCAGGCAATGATCCGCGAGCAGTCCGAAGCCCGGGCCGCCAAGGCTGCAGCAGAAGCGAAGAAGGCGGCAGAGGCGAAGAAGGCCGCCAGCGCCTAGAAGCCCGCTCCGGCCACCGCGGGCCTAGCCGCCTTCGGTACGGTCCTTGACCCGGACCAGCAGGGATCCCGGGGCCACCTCGACGGTGACCTTCGTGGCCTCGCCGGAAGGATCGCCGTCGACCTGGGTGGGCAAAGGTTCCGGGCACCGGATCGTGATCTTGCCGCAGCGGTAATACGTCATGACCGGCAGGTCCTTCTTGTGCTTCAGGACGATCTTTGTGTACATGGCCAGCCAGCCGATTGCGCTGCGCGGGCTCATCACCACCACATCCAGCATCCCGTCATCGATCATGGCCTGCGGGATGAAGTCGATTCCCCCGGGGATCAGGCCGCAGTTCGCGAACAAGACGCTGCGGATCTTCCGGGCCTGCTCCGGCTGGTCATCCAGCGCTATGGAGACCTTCTTGCGGCGCCCCAGGAGGTGCCGGGCCCCGGCTTCCGTATAGGCCAGCCAGCCCACTGCCCTCTTCAGGCCGTCAAGGGTGTCGCTGACCACTTCGGCGTCCATGCCGATGCCCGCGATCACGAGGAACGTGTGTTGCGCGGACTCCCCGGTGCGTGAATTTTCCAGGGTGAGCCGCGCCGTATCGATGAACCGCTGGTGCCCGAACAGGGCCGCCTGCACGTTGCCGGGGAGGTCGTTGACCTCCAGATGCACGTTGCGGGCCAGGAGGTTTGCGGTGCCCAGCGGGATCACGCCCATGGCGGTGTCCGTCCCGGCGAGGACCTCGGCCACCACGCGCACGGTACCGTCGCCGCCGCCGGCCAGGACGACGTCGGCCCCGTAGGCCACCGCCGCCCTCGCCTGCGAAAAGCCGGGGTCCTCCGCGGTGGTTTCAAAGAAGCGGGGCGCCGACCAGCCCGCCGCCGCGCACGCGGCTTCAATCAGGGTCCTGGCTTCGGCAGACCGGGCCTTGATGGGGTTCAGGACCACGGCAACATTCTGGCGGCCCGGGCCCGGGCTGTGGGTTTCCTCCCACACGGCACGGCGCGTGTGCTTGGCCTTTAGCCGACGCACCCCCCACCAACTGGAGGCGGCAAAGACCAGGACCCCAGCGATGACGAGGTAGAGCAGCCAGTCGCGCATTGTGATCCAACAGTATCCCGCTTGCGCCCCCGGTCGGCGTGCCCGGCAACGGTGGCCGGATTGGTTACTCTTGTCTGGTGATCGACGTAAAAGACCTCAGCGAATATCCGGACAAGTTCCGTGCCAGCCAGCGCGCCCGCGGCGCCGACGAATCCGTGGTGGACGCGATCATCGCTGCGGACTCCGCCAGGCGCGCGGCGCTGATCCGGTTCGAAAACCTCCGGGCCGAACAGAACGCCTACGGCAAGAAGGTCGCCCAGGCCAAGGGCGAGGAAAAGCAGGCCCTCCTTGCCGAGGTGAAGACTTTGGCTGCCTCCGTCAAGAGCGCGTCGGCCGAGGCGGATCTCGCCCAGACGGCCCAGGAGGAACTGCTCCGCGCCATCCCCAACCTGATCGAGGACGGCGTCCCGGCCGGCGGCGAGGATGACTACATTGTGGTCAAGACGGTGGGCACGCCGCGTGAATTCCCCGACTTCGAGCCGAAGGACCACCTGGAGATCGGCGAGCTGATCGGTGCCATCGACATGGAACGCGGGGCCAAGGTGTCCGGTTCACGCTTCTACTTCCTGCGCGGCGTCGGCGCCCGGCTGGAAATGGCGCTGCTCCAGATGGCCATGGAACAGGCGATCGACGCCGGGTTCGTCCCCATGATCACGCCCACCCTGGTCCGCCCGGAAACCATGCAGGGCACCGGCTTTGACGTAAAGCACGACGCCGAGATCTACCGTCTCGCCGAAGACGACCTGTACCTTGTGGGCACCTCGGAAGTAGCCCTCGCCGGCTACCACGCCGACGAGATCCTGGACCTTTCGGCCGGCCCCATCCGTTACGCGGGCCAGAGCTCCTGCTACCGCCGCGAGGCGGGCTCGCACGGCAAGGACACCCGCGGCATCATCCGGGTCCACCAGTTCAACAAGGTGGAGATGTTCATCTACACCACGGTTGAGGACGCGGCCGCCGAACACGCCCGCCTGCTGGCGTGGGAAGAGGAGATGCTGGCCAAGTGCGAGCTCCCGTACCGCGTCATTGACACCGCCGCCGGGGATCTGGGCAATTCCGCCGCCCGGAAGTTCGACTGTGAGGCCTGGGTCCCCACCCAGGGCGCATACCGGGAGCTGACCTCGACCTCGAACTGCACCACGTTCCAGGCGCGCCGGCTGAACATCCGGGAACGGGTTGTGAACGAGGACGGTGCGCCCAAGGGCACGCGGGCCGTCGCCACGCTCAACGGCACCCTGGCCACTACCCGCTGGATCGTCGCCATCCTGGAGCACCACCAGAACCCCGACGGCTCCGTTAACGTCCCCGCCGCCCTGCAGAAGTACCTCGGCGGGATGACGGTCTTCCCCGTCCTCTAACCCGGTCCCTAACCCCCGCCAGGCCTCCGATGGCCGCCGGGTAAACATTCACACTGGGAACAGGCTGTGGGTGTTTACCGCAAGTTCACGCCCGGCTGTGGCGTGTGTCCTAGCGGCTGTCGGGGGTGTCTGCTCTACTTGTGAGATGACAACCATGACTGAATCCTCAGTCGCCGGCAACGATGACCGGCGCACAACACACCAGAACACGGCAAGCGCCCGGAACGGCGCCGGCGACAAGATGCTGATCGCCCTGGACGTCGATGGCACCCTCGTGGACCACGACGGGCACATGTCGGTTCCTGTCCGCGAGGCGGCCCAGGCCGTGGTGGCCGCGGGCCACCACGTCATGATCGCCACCGGCCGCTCCCTCAACGCCACGCTGCCCATCATCGAGCACATCGGGATCGAGAACGGTTACGCCGTGTGCTCCAACGGCGGCGTGATCCTGCGCATCGACTCCGGCCTGCCCGATGGCTACGAAATCGTCCACAAGGCAACGTTTGACCCGGGGCCGGTCCTTCGCGCCCTCCGCAAGCGGCTGCCCTCGGCGAAGTACGCGCTCGAGGACGAGGAGGGCAACTTCCTGTCCACCGAACGCTTCCAGGACGCCAGCTTCGGCGTCGAAGCGGTCGGCGTCGACTTCCAGACCATGCTGGAGGCAACCGCCGTGCGCGTGGTGGTATTCAGCTCGGAGAACACGCCGGAAGAATTCAACACCGCGATCCGCCACATCGGGCTCGCCGGCGTTACGTATTCGGTGGGCTGGACGGCGTGGCTGGACATTGCCGCCGCCGGCGTCACCAAAGCCAGCGCCCTGGAGCAGCTCCGCGACCGGCTCGGCATTGAAGCCCACCGCACTGTCGCCGTCGGCGACGGCCGCAACGACATCGAGATGCTGACCTGGGCGCGCCGGGGCGTAGCCATGGGCCAGGCCCCCGTTGAAGTGATCGCGGCCGCAGATGAAGTGACGAAATCGGTCTACGACGACGGCGCCGCGCACGTGCTTCACAGCCTCCTCTAGGCGCCGGGACGGACG
This sequence comes from Arthrobacter sp. P1_C12_2, assembly GCF_056406415.1. Classification (NCBI taxonomy): domain Bacteria; kingdom Bacillati; phylum Actinomycetota; class Actinomycetes; order Micrococcales; family Micrococcaceae; genus Arthrobacter; species Arthrobacter sp. P1_C12_2. The sequence continues at coordinate 106,167 of NZ_JBFUAF010000013.1, forward strand.
GGCGGTTCCCGAGAGGGGCCCGGCCGGTCAGCGGACGTCAAGGATGAGGCCCAGGAGCCGTGCCGCAGCGGGCCGGGCCGCGTGCTCTTCGTTCCACTGGGACCGGGCTACGGCTTTGCTCACGGCTTGGGTGGTGATCCCGAGTTCCTTGGCTACTGCCTTCTGCTGACCCCGCACCCCCGGAGTGAGCAGGTCCAGCACCCGCCATTCCGCGAGGCTCCGGTCGTGCACAATGTGGCCCAGGAGGCGCAGGACGGCCTCGGCCTCCGCCGCAATATCGGCCAGCGGGCCCTCCACGGCCACGCGAACGCGGTCCTTGCCGTTACGAAGACGATCCACGGCGCGCCGGGCATAGATCAGCCCGTGCCCGGATGCGTCCTTGATCTGGTTCGGCAGGGGTTCATTGACCGGGCCCACTCCAATGCCCACATACCAGCTGCCGCTGCGCAGGGCGATCATGGCCGCTTCCACCGCCTGGTGCGGACAGTCCAGGATCCCTTGGACCTCGTCCTCCACGGAACGGTCGAAATCGAGGCGCGCCGGAATGTGCCGCAGGTCCTTGAGGAGCTGCGGCACGCGGTCGCCGTCGCGCCGGCTGTCGGTTTGATTGATGGTCAGCGTGAACATTCTGGATGACACACTACCTGCTGGCACTTGCGGGGCAAGTTGCCGGCGGGCGCCAGTGGGCCCGGGTTGTATCCTGTCCGCCGGACGTGTTGCGATGGACCAGATGTGCCGAGGCAGGACCTAGGATGCGAGGACCCCAGTGAGCAGTGATGTGACGCCCAGTGACATGACGCGCGGTGACGTGGCGAGCAGTGACCTGAATGGAACCACCCGCACGGAGATGCCGGCCGAGACCCCGGTCCTGGCCGGTCCGATCCTGGACAAGACAGACTTGGACCTGGTGGACCGCTGGTGGCGGGCGGCGAACTATGTCTCGGTGGGGCAAATCTACCTCCGGTCCAACCCGCTGCTGCGCGAACCCCTCAGCCCGGAACACACAAAGTCCCGGCTCCTTGGCCACTGGGGGACCACACCCGGACTGAATTTTGTCTACGCCCACCTGAACCGGACCATCCGCCGGGACAGCCAGCAGATGCTGTTCATCGCGGGTCCCGGCCATGGTGGCCCTGCCGTCGTGGCCAACGCGTGGCTGGAAGGCACCTATTCGGAGATTTACGGCCACGTTGGCGAGGACGAAGCCGGCCTGTCCGAGCTGTTCCGGCAGTTCTCCTACCCGGGAGGCATTCCAAGCCACGCCGCCCCGGAGACCCCCGGTTCGATCAGCGAAGGCGGCGAGCTCGGCTATTCACTCGCACACGCGTACGGGTCCGTCTTCGACAACCCCGAGCTGATCACTGCCGTCGTCATCGGTGACGGCGAGGCCGAGACCGGGCCGCTGGCTGCCAGCTGGCATTCGCACAACTTCCTTGACCCGGCAGCCGACGGCGCGGTGCTGCCCATCCTGCACCTGAACGGCTACAAGATCGCCAACCCAACGATTTTGGCCCGCATGCCCGAGGCCCAACTGGAACAGCTGCTGCGGGGCTACGGGCACGTCCCCCATTTCGTCACGGTGGCCGATCCGGCGGACACGGCAGCGGCGCACCGGGACTTCGCGGCCGCACTGGACACCTGCCTGGCACAGATCCGGAGCATCCAGCAGCACCACCGCAGCGGCCGGACGCGGCAGGACGGCGCTCCGCAGGACAGCGCTCCGCAGTGGCCGATGATCGTGCTGCGCTCGCCCAAGGGCTGGACCGGGCCCAAGACGGTGGACGGGGAGCAGGTGGAGGGAACCTGGCGCAGCCACCAGGTTCCGCTGGGCGAGGTCCGCACCAACCCTGAGCACCTGGGCCAGCTGCAGCAGTGGCTCGAGTCCTACCGGCCCGAGGAACTCTTCGACGACCGCGGACGCCTCATGGAAGACACGGCCGGGAACGCCCCCACCGGTGCGCTGCGGATGAGCGCAACCCCTCATGCCAACGGCGGGCTCCTGCTGCGCCCGCTCAACCTGCCGGACTACCGCCGGCACGCCGTCGACGTCGCCGAACCTGGCGCCGAACGGATCAGCCCGATGGTGACGCTCGGCCCCTGGCTGCGGGACGTCATAGCCCTGAACCCGGAGACCTTCCGGCTCTTCGGCCCCGACGAGACGGCATCGAACCGGCTGCAGGACGTCTACCAGGTCACCGACAAGGTCTGGCAGTACAGGATTGATGCGCTCGATGAGCATATTGCCCGCGCCGGACGCGTGATGGAGGTCCTCAGCGAACACCTTTGCCAGGGCTGGCTGGAGGGGTATCTGCTGACGGGCCGGCACGGGGTGTTCAACTGCTATGAGGCGTTCATCCACATCATTGATTCGATGTTCAACCAGCACGCCAAATGGCTCAAGGTCCACCGGCAGCTGCCGTGGCGCCAGCCGGTGGCCTCATTGAACTACCTCCTGTCCTCCCATGTGTGGCAGCAGGACCACAACGGCTTTTCGCACCAGGACCCCGGCTTCATCGACCACGCCGTCAACAAGAAGGCCGAAATCATCCGGGTCTACCTGCCCCCGGACGCCAACACGCTGCTGGCCGTGATGGAGCACTGCCTGGACTCCCGCGACTACGTCAACATCGTGGTCAGCGGCAAGCACCCCTCGCCAACCTGGCTCGGGCCGGACGCGGCCTCGCACCACTGCCGCCGCGGCCTGGGCATCTGGGAGTTCGCCGGCTCCGAAGTCAGCGGTGAGGAACCCGACGTCGTCCTGGCCTGCGCCGGTGACGTCCCCACGGTCGAAACCGTCGCCGCGGCCGAGCTCCTGAAGCAGGGGGCACCCGGCCTGAAAGTGCGGGTGGTCAACGTCGTGGACCTCATGCGGCTCCAGGACGCCAGCGAGCACCCGCACGGGCTGACGGCCCGGGACTTCGACGGCATCTTCACCGCGGACAAACCGGTGATCTTCGCCTACCACGGCTACCCCGCGCTGATCCACCGGCTCACGTACCGGCGCACCAACCGCGAGGGCCTGCACGTGCGCGGCTACAAGGAGGAAGGCACCACCACGACCCCGTTCGACATGGCCATGCTGAACGGGATCGACCGCTTCCAGCTGGCAATTGATGCGATCGACCGGGTCCCCGGGCTGTCCGAGAAGCACTCGCTGCTGCGCCAGTCCCTACAGGACAGCCGCATGCGCGCCCGGGACCACACCCGGGAGCACGGCGAGGACCCGGCGGAGATCAGCAGCTGGTCGCTGCGGATCGAGTAGCCCCCGTCCGGGCTAGGCCGGGAGCTCTTGCAGCCCGCCCCTGGGGAGGTGGATCCAGCCTTCGGTCAGGGCGGCCGCGGCGAGCCCGTGGCCGGGGCGCAGCGTCCCGCCGACGGCGGTTGCCCGCGCGGTCAGGGAGGCGATGAGGGCGTCGAACATGTCATCGGACGCCGCAAGGTCGGCCCGGTACTCCGCCAGGTCCAGCCATGGCGCCTTCACTCTCAGATCCGCCACGGCCGAGGACAGCTTTTCCGCCTCCGGCGCCCCGCGCCCCTTGTAGCCGCGGGCATGGATCCCCCAGAGTTTCAGCGAAGCCGCCGGGTACACCTCTGCAAGCCGGCCGCTGCCGTCCCTGGCCTGAGGCCCGTACTCCCGGGCGATCTTTGCCTGGATGACAGCGCAACGCATGGCCGGGTGGGCCAGCCGGTCCGCAGAGACGCTGAGCGGAATCAGGCCGGTGTGACCGGTGACGAATCTGTCTGTGTCCCGGTAGGCCAGCAGCCGGCGGCCTTCGATCCCGTCATGGTCCAGCACCGGAAGCGGGTCGAAGTTCAGGTGCCCGGCGATGAAGGGAAGGAACGCGTCCGGCCAGCCCAAGGGGGAGTCGATCCCCGTCATGTCGCTGGTGCCGAAAAGGCGGAGGATCTCCTCGTCGCCCACGTCCAAAGACAGATGCGCCAGGCGTGCCGCGCCGTCGTCCCATTCGACGACGGCGGCAGCCGTCTTCTTCGCGGCGGCAGCAAGGTCGACGCCGAGAGTCCTCATTGCCGGGCCCCTGCCAAGTGGATGGACGCCAATCGAAAAAACGCGGGGTCACTTGCCGCCCGTTCCGGAGCCCCGGATGGGCGGTAAGTGACCCCGCGTTGGAGTGCAGGAACGGTCAGTGGCCGGCTGCCGGAACGTAACGCTTGATGGAAGCGGCGAGTTCGGCTTCGGCGGCGGCGCGGTCGCCCCAGCCCTCGGCCTTGACCCACTTGCCCGGCTCCAGGTCCTTGTAGCGGGTAAAGAAGTGCTCGATTTCCTTGATCAGGAACTCGCTGACATCGCTGATCTCTTTGATGTGGTCGAACCGGGCATCGGTCGGGACGCACAGGACCTTGGCGTCGCCGCCGCCGTCGTCGGTCATGTTGAACACGCCGATCGGGCGGGCCTCGACGATCACGCCGGGGTAGAGGTCGAAGTCCTGCAGGAGCACCAGCGCGTCCAGCGGATCTCCATCCTCGCCCAGGGTGTTCTCGAAGAAGCCGTAGTGGGTGGGGTACTGCATCGACGTGAACAGGACGCGGTCCAGGCGGACGCGGCCGGTCTCGTGGTCGACTTCGTACTTGACGCGCGATCCCTTGGGGATCTCGATGGTCACGTCATGCTTCATGGAATGCTCCTTGACGAATTCATGGGGTGCGCGGCACGTGCATAAGGGCTGTCGGTGCCGCCGACTACTATTGAGGATATAGCGAGAGGCGCTGGTTTCAGGAACTAGTGAGGACAATTCAGGACTAAAGGACCAGCAGCAGCATGAAACCGAGAACCAGCCGTGAGGGCACCCAGTCGGCGCCCGGCAGGCTTCGCGGGATCCCCGCACTGCTGCTCCAGACCCTCCTCGTGGTGGCAGTGGCACTGCCGGCCGCCATCGCCATCGCCCCGGCATTCCTCGGCCCGGACCGGCCCTCCGACGCCTCGCAGACAGCGCCGCCCTGGCAGCAGATTCCCGCCACACTGAGCCTCCCAGGCAGCAGTCCGGGTGGAATCGGGCCCCTCAGCGCTGCCGCGCCCGTTCCGGTCGGCGCCGTCCTCGCCGCGCAACTCAACAAGACCCTTAAGCCCGACGGCGCCGGCACCTTCAGCGGCATCGTCCAGGATGCCACCACGGGGCAGGTGCTCTTTGACCGGGCGGCCGACGAGGCCCGCGTTCCGGCGTCGAACATGAAACTCCTCACAGCCGGCGCGGCCCTGCGCGTCCTCGGCCCAGACCACCGCTTCAGCACCCGGGTGCTCGCGGGGCCGACCCCCGGCTCGGTGATCCTGAGCGGCGGGGGCGACGTCCTCCTGGGTGCCGGGGAATCGGCCCCCGGGGCCGTTCTGGGCCGCGCCGGGCTCGCCACGCTCGCCAAGGCCACGGTCGATGCCCTCAAGGCCGGCGGCGTGACCGGCGCGGTGAGCGTCCGGCTGAATGACTCCCTCTTCAGCGGCCCCTCGCTCAGCCAGGCGTGGAGCCCCGAGGACGTCGCCGCCGGGGAGATGGCCCCGCTGTACCCGCTGGCACTGAACTCCGCCAGGTTCGATCCCGCCAAGACCACCGGACCCCGCCCGCAGGACGCCGCCATGACCGCCGCCGAGGCGTTCGCCGCCCGGCTCACGGCGGCCGCGGCGGCCGAGGGGCTGTCCGTGGCCCCCGGCGTCGCCCGGGTCCAGCCCGGCGACGCGCCGGAGAGCGGGCACGCCGAAGTCCTGGCCGAGGTCCAGTCCGCCACGGTGGGGCAGCAGGTGGACTTCATGCTGCAGACCTCGGACAACTACCTCGCCGAGGTGATGGGACGGATGACCGCCATCGGCGCCGGCCGGCCCGGCAGCAGCGACGATGCCATCGCCGCCGTGCTGGCGCAGGTCCAGGACATGGGCATTCCCACTGACTCCCTCCGGGCCGCGGACGTCTCCGGCCTGGCTCTGGCCAACCGGGTCTCGGCCCGGCAGCTCACGGACGTGGTCCGGGCCATGACTTCGGGGACAGACCCCCGGCTGCGCGCCGCCCTCACCGGGTTCCCGGTCGCCGGGCTCACCGGCACCCTGGGGGACCGCTACACGGATGCGGCCTCGGCCGCGGGCGCCGGACTGGTCCGCGCCAAGACGGGCACGCTGAACACGGTCATTGCGCTCAGCGGCTACGTCGTCGACGCCGACGGCCGGCTCCTGGTCTTTTCCTTCGTCGGCAACGGGCTGACCCCCGGCGCTGCGAACAAGGCCGCACTGGACCGCTCCGCCGCCGTCCTCGCCGGCTGCGGCTGCCGCTGACGTAGGCGGGCGGCCGGGAACCCCGGGGGCCGGGCCCCGAGGCCCGGCCGGTTCGCCGGTCAGCGAAAATTAAGGCGGATTGTCGGGCCCCTGTGATCTGATGGACCCCATGGAGTCTTCTGCAAGCCAGACATCAAGCGAGACAACACCAAAGACGCCGAGCGGGGCATCGGTCCAGGCCCAAGATCTCATCAACTGGGAACTCGCCGCGTCCACGGCAGCCCGGCTGACGCCCGCCGGCCCCGTCCTGGGCGCCGCCGAGATCGGCGCCGCCGTCGAAAACCTGCGGCTCATGGCGGACATTTCCGTGCCGCACGTCCACCACATCACCGGCCTGGACGCGGCCCGGGACCTGCGTGACTCCGAGGTCCTCGTGGTGGACAGGGCCTCGTGGGCCAAAGCCAACACGCAGAGCTTCGCCGTCATGCTCAAGCCCGCCATGGAAAAGCTGCTGGATGGCCGCGGATCCCTCAGCCCCGGAGCTGCCGGCGTCAGCGCCGCCATCACCGGCAGCCAGCTCGGCGCCATCCTGGCCTTCCTGTCCAGCAAAGTCCTGGGCCAGTACGATCCCTTCTCCGCGCTGGCCGAAAATTCCACCGCCCCCGCGTCCGGGCGGCTGCTCCTCGTGGCGCCGAACATCATCTCCGTGGAACGGGAACTGAAGGTCGAACCCGCAGACTTCCGGCTCTGGGTCTGCCTCCACGAACAGACCCACCGGGTGCAGTTCGCCGCCGCCCCGTGGCTGCGGCACCACATGCTGCAGGAGATCGAAAACCTCAGCGGGCTGTTGCTGGGCAATGTCGATTCCCTGATGGAACGGGCCTCGGCGGCCGCGAAATCGCTGAAGGACCGCGCGGCGCCCGGCGCCGCGCCCGGACGCGGCGCCATCCTGGACCTGCTCCAGAACCCGGAGGAAAAGGCGGCCCTGTCCCGCCTGACTGCCCTCATGAGTCTGCTTGAGGGCCACGCCAATGTGGTTATGGACGCCGTGGACGCCAGCATCGTCCCCTCGGTCAAGACCATCCGGCAGCGCTTCAATGACCGCGGCCAGGACCGCGGCATGATCGAGAAATTCATCCGCAACCTGCTCGGCCTCGACGCCAAGATGCGCCAGTACAGTGACGGCGCCAAATTTGTCCGCGAAGTAGTGGCCGCCGCCGGCATGGCAGGCTTCAACAAAGTCTGGGAGTCCGCGGACCACCTCCCCAGCGAACCCGAAATCCACGACTCCAAGCTCTGGCTCGACCGGATGGGCCTCTAGCCGCCATGACTGCCCCCGACGGCACCGGTTCGACCTCAGTTTCCAGCGGACGACGCCGGCCCGGCCGCCTCGCACCGGTGGTCGGCACGGCACGAAAAATGCTCCAGGACGCCCTCGCCGGGGCCGGCTACCCGGAGCGCGTCCTGGTCGCCTGCAGCGGCGGGCCGGACTCGCTGGCTCTCGCCGCCGTCGCCGCCTATTTCGGGCGCCGGGGTCATGTGGACGGCCATCCTGTCTCTGTTGGCGCCGTCGTCGTGGACCACCAGCTGCAGCCGGGCTCGGCCGGGGTCGCCGCAGCCACCGCCCGGACCCTCGAGGACCTCGGGCTCTCGCCCGTGACGATCAGGACTGTCGACGTCGCCTCCACCGGCGTGGGTCCCGAGGCCGCTGCCCGGGACGCCCGCCACGCGGCCCTCGAGGCCGCCGCGGACGAGGCAGGTGCAGGCGCGATCCTGCTCGGCCACACTCTTGATGACCAGGCCGAGCAAGTGCTCCTGGGCCTGGCGCGCGGGTCGGGCACCCGGTCCCTCGCCGGAATGCGGCCCTCCCGGGGGCGGCTGCTGCGCCCGTTCCTGGGCCTGCGGCGTGCGGACACCCTGGAGATTTGCCGGGTGGAGGACCTGGAACCCTGGCACGACCCGTCCAACACGGACCCCGTGTACGCGCGTTCCCGGACCCGGGTTGAGGTGCTGCCCCTGCTGGAAGACAAACTTGGCCCCGGCGTTGCCGAATCGCTCGCCCGCACGGCCGCTATCCTGCAGCTCGACGCCGATTACCTGGAGGACGTGGCGAACGACACGTTCGAGCGGCTGCGCCAGCAGACCGGGGCGGAGGTCAGCCTCCCGGAGGCCGAACTGCGGGATCTTGCCCCGGCCGTGAGGTTCCGGGTGATCGCCAAGGCCGCCGCCGCCGTCGGTGGTCAGCAACCCAGCTACCAGCGCCTGCTCGCGGCGGAAGCACTGCTGCGCCGGCAGGGATCGGCCGGCCCGGTGGAGCTTCCCGGCGCGGTCAGCGTCTACCGTCTCTCGCTCGCGCAGCTCCTTGCGGCGGAGCCGTCCGCCGCCGGTGTTCCCCGCGAAGCCGCCCGCTGTGGGAAGCTTGTATTCCGGCCTCAACAGCCGCCCCGAAATTAGTCGCACCCCGCATCTACACAGGAGCCATTGGTGGATTCAAACGACGTCCAGGCAGACCTCAAACACGTTCTCTACACCAAGGAACAGATCCAGCAACGGATCACCGAACTCGCGGCGCAGATCGACAAGGACTACGAGGGTCGCGACCTCCTGATCGTCGGCGTGCTCAAGGGCGCCGTCATGGTCATGGCAGACCTTGCCCGTGCACTGCACACCCACGTCTCCATGGACTGGATGGCCGTGTCCTCGTACGGCTCGGGCACGCAGTCCTCGGGCGTGGTCCGCATCCTGAAAGACCTCGATACCGACCTCATGGGCAAAGACGTCCTGATCGTCGAGGACATCATCGATTCCGGCCTCACGCTGTCCTGGCTCAAGACGAACCTGGAATCCCGCGGCACGGCGTCGGTGGAAATCTGCACCGCCTTCCGCAAGCCGACGGCCGCCAAGGTCAAGATCGACGTCAAGTATGTTGGCTATGACATCCCCAACGAGTTCGTCGTCGGGTACGGCCTGGACTACGCCGAGAAGTACCGCAACCTGGACTTCGTCGGCACCCTGGCCCCGCACGTCTACGAGTAAATCGTTCACGCAAAGGCACCCCGCCCGGGACCCGGGCGGGCCGGAGGCCCGGCCCCGCTACGCCCACAGGGAACTTTTGCCCTTTGCCGTGCGTGAGGTAGTGCGACGGTGTATAGCTAGAACCTGATGCAGCACCCACGCGCGCAGATCGGTCGCCGTGCAGCACTACCAGGAGGGACGGGGCCAGCCCCGAACAGATGAAAGCTAAGAGTTTCTTCAAGGGCCCCGGCATCTGGATTGTCGTCGTGGTGGCCATGCTGCTGCTGGCATTTGCCACGCTTGCGCCGGGCGGCGCCAGCCGGATCGACACCGACAAGGGCCTTGAGCTGCTGACAGCAGGCGGCAAGGTTGAACAAGCCAAGATTTTCGACGCCGAGAACCGGGTGGACCTGGTCCTGAAGGACAACCTGCAGGTCGACGGGCAGGACAAGGGCAAGAACGTCCAGTTCTACTTCGTCAACGCCCGCGCCCAGGACGTCGTCAAGGCAGTCACGGACTCCAAACCGTCAGGCGGCTTCACAGACCAGCCGATCGAAAACAACTGGTTCTCCGGACTCTTCTCCCTGCTGGTGCCCGTGCTGTTGCTCGGCGTCCTGTTCTGGTTCCTGCTCTCCCGGATGCAGGGCGGCGGGTCCAAGGTCATGCAGTTCGGCAAGTCCAAGGCCAAGCTGGTCAACAAGGACATGCCCCAGGTGACCTTCAGCGATGTCGCCGGCGCCGATGAGGCCGTCGAGGAACTCGAGGAGATCAAGGAATTCCTGCAGGAGCCGGCCAAGTTCCAGGCCGTCGGCGCCAAGATCCCCAAGGGCGTGCTGCTCTACGGCCCTCCGGGCACCGGCAAGACCCTCCTGGCCCGCGCCGTTGCCGGCGAGGCCGGCGTTCCCTTCTTCTCCATCTCCGGCTCCGACTTCGTGGAAATGTTCGTCGGCGTGGGCGCCTCCCGTGTCCGCGACCTCTTCGAGCAGGCCAAGTCCAACGCGCCGGCGATCATCTTCGTCGATGAGATCGACGCCGTCGGCCGGCACCGCGGCGCCGGCATCGGCGGCGGCAACGACGAGCGCGAGCAGACCCTGAACCAGCTGCTGGTGGAAATGGACGGATTCGACGTCAAGACCAACGTCATCCTGATTGCCGCCACCAACCGCCCCGACGTCCTGGACCCCGCACTGCTGCGGCCGGGCCGTTTCGACCGGCAGATCTCAGTCGAGGCCCCCGACCTGATCGGCCGCGACCAGATCCTGCAGGTGCACGCCAAGGGCAAGCCGATGGCTTCCGGCGTCGACCTCAAGGCCGTTGCAAAGAAGACCCCCGGCTACACGGGCGCGGACCTGGCCAACGTCCTGAACGAGGCCGCCCTGCTGACGGCCCGCTCCAACGCGAACCTGATCGATGACCGCGCCCTCGACGAGGCGATCGACCGCGTCATGGCCGGCCCGCAGAAGCGCAGCCGGGTCATGAAGGAACACGAACGCAAAGTCACCGCGTACCACGAGGGCGGCCACGCCCTGGTCGCGGCCGCCCTGCGGAACTCCGCCCCGGTCACCAAGATCACCATCCTGCCCCGCGGCCGTGCCCTCGGCTACACCATGGTGGTCCCGGAGAACGACAAATACTCCATCACCCGCAACGAGCTGCTCGATCAGATGGCCTACGCCATGGGCGGCCGCGTCGCCGAGGAACTCGTCTTCCACGATCCGTCCACGGGTGCATCCAACGACATCGAGAAGGCCACCGGCATCGCCCGGAAGATGGTCACCGAGTTCGGCATGAGCGAAAGGGTCGGCTCCGTCCGCCTCGGCCAGGGCGGCGGCGAGCCCTTCCTTGGCCGCGACGCCGGCCATGAGCGCAACTACTCGGACCAGATCGCCTACATCGTCGACGAGGAGGTGCGCCGCCTGATCGACGGCGCGCACGATGAGGCCTACGCCATCCTGACCGAGAACCGGGACGTCCTGGACGAGCTCGCGCTGGAACTGCTCGAACGCGAAACGCTGAACCAGGCCGAAATCGCGCAAATTTTCACCAACATCCGCAAGCGCGACTTCCGCGACGTCTGGCTCTCCAAGGAGACCCGCACGCTCCAGTCCGCCGGCCCGGTGGAGTCCCGCCGCGAAAAGGCGGAGCGTGAAGCCCAGGAGGAAGCCACCCAGGCCCGGCTCGAAGAGCCCCTGGATGCCCAGCCCCCGCATGCCCAGGGCGTCGGCGGACAGGAGTCCTTCCAGGGCGGTGCAACAGAAATCGGGACTGATGGTCATCCCGGCTAGGCTTCTTCTGTGACTTCTAACTTCGACGACGACGTTCCCGCCCCCGCTGCTGCTTCGGCGGGGGACGGGGAAGCCCCGCATTCAAAGTCCAAAGTGGACCGGCCCAGGATCGAAGCCGCCGTGCGGGAAATCCTGCTGGCGATCGGCGAGGACCCGGACCGCGGCGGACTCCTGGACACCCCGAAGCGGGTGGCCAAAGCCTACGTGGAAATGTTTGCCGGCCTGCACCACGACCCCGCCGAGATCCTGGCCACCACCTTCGACCTGGACCACGAGGAACTCGTGCTGGTCAAGGACATCCCGTTCTACTCCACCTGCGAGCACCACCTGGTGCCGTTCCACGGGGTGGCGCATGTGGGCTACATCCCGTCCCACGACGGCAAGGTCACGGGCCTGAGCAAGCTGGCCCGGCTCGTGGACATGTTCGCTAAGCGCCCGCAGGTACAGGAACGCCTGACCACCCAGATCGTCGAGGCCCTCGTCACGCACCTCAATCCGCGCGGCGCGATCGTCGTCGTCGAATGCGAACACCTGTGCATGTCCATGCGGGGAATCCGCAAGCCCGGCGCCAAGACCGTCACCAGCGCAGTGCGCGGGCAACTGCATGACCCGGCCACCCGTGCCGAAGCCATGAGCCTCATCCTCGGAAGGTAAGAACACAGACTATGGACTCCCTAGCTGCAGCCCCGGGGACCGGCCCCGCCACCTCGCCCCTGCCAATCCTGCGCAAACCGCGCCCGGCGGCGAAGTTCCAGGACCTGCCCACGGACCGGACACTCGTGATGGGAATCCTCAACGTCACCCCTGATTCCTTCAGCGACGGCGGAGCGCACCCGACGCCGGACACGGCGATCGCGGCCGGGCTGCGGATGTTCTACGCCGGGGCGGACATCATCGACGTCGGCGGCGAATCCACCCGCCCGGGTGCCACGGCAGTCGGTGCTGACGAGGAACAGCGCCGGGTCCTGCCGGTCATCGAGGCCCTGGTCAAGGCCGGCGCCCTGGTCAGCATCGACACCACCCACGCCGTGACGGCCGCCGCGGCACTGAAGGCCGGCGCCGCGATCATCAACGACGTTTCGGGCCTGACCATGGAGCCGGAAATGGCCGAGCTGGCCGCCCGCACCAAGGTCCCCTACATCCTGACGCACCGCCGCGGCGACGCCAGCACCATGAACTCCCTGACGGACTACCGTGACGTCGCCGGGGAAGTCGTGAAGGAACTCGCCGGCGTCCGCGACAAGCTTTACGCCGCCGGCGTCGCGCCGGAGCAGATCATTGTGGACCCCGGACTGGGGTTTGCGAAGAACGAGGGCCAGAACTGGGAGCTCCTGCAGCACCTGGATCTCCTGCAGGCCATGGGCCACAAGGTCCTCGTCGCCGGCTCACGCAAGCGCTTCCTCGGCAGCCTCCTGACCGTGGCCGGCAAGGCCGCCCAGCCGGTTGAACGCGACGCCGCCACCGCCGCCGTGACCGCCATCAGCGCCTTCCGCGGTGCCTGGGCCGTGCGCGTGCACGACGTCGACGCGAGCCTGGACGCCGTCAAGGTCGCCGCCCGCATGGTACCCCCGACGCCCCCGGCACCGGCTGGTTCCGCCGACGCCGGCACCAACTGACCGGCCGGCACCATGGATCAGATCACGCTGAGCGGCGTCACCGCCGTCGGCCATCACGGTGTGTTCGATTTCGAGCGCCGCGACGGGCAGCCGTTCGTTGTTGACGCGGTGCTCCACCTGGACTTCAGCAAGGCCGCGGCTTCCGACGACGTGCTGGACACCGCGCATTACGGCGAGGTGGCCAACTGCATCCGGGACTGGATCACGGGTGAGCCGCTGAACCTGATCGAGGCCCTCGCGGTGCGGATTGCCGAGGACGTGCTGCAGAAATTCCCCGTGGCCGCCGTGGACATCACCGTGCACAAGCCCAAGGCGCCGATCGAAGTCGACTTCGGCGACGTCGCCGTCAGCGTGCACCGGAGGCGGCCGTGAGCCCGCTCTACACCCGTGCCGTGATCGCGCTCGGCAGCAACCTGGGGGAGCGCAGCGACACCCTGTCCGCCGCCGTCGCAGACCTCGTCGACCCGCCGGAGGTGCGGCTGCTGGCCATCTCGCCGATCGTCCAGACGAAGGCCGTGGGTGGCCCACCGGACCAGCCTGACTTCCTGAACATGGTGATCGCCGTCGAGACGAACCTGCCGCCGCGCGCACTGCTGGAGCACTGCCACGAAGTGGAGCAGAAGCATTTGCGCGTGCGCGGGGTCCGGTGGGGGCCAAGGACCCTCGACGTGGACATCATCACTTACGGGGACGTGGTCAGCTCCGACCCCGAGCTCACCCTGCCGCACCCCCGGGCCGCCGTCCGGGCGTTCGTGCTCTATCCGTGGTCGCTGATCGAACCCGCGGCGGAGCTCAACGGCGAACGCGTAGGCGACCTCGCCGCGAAAGCCGCCGATTTCGCCGACCTCGCCACGTTTGACGGCTTCCAGGACCAGGCTGCCACGGAGATCACCGGCGTGCCCGGTGCGGCGGAGCGGCCGTGAAGCTAACGAGCCCCCTGCTCCTGCTGGTCATTTGCGTTGTCCTAGCCGTGGCCGGCTGGTTCGCCACCATGCTGTCCGGCCGCTACGGACTGGCCACCCCGGTGCTGCCGCTGACGGGGCTGGTGACCATGGGCGTGATCGTGGCACTCACCCTGGTGCTGGGCATCCGCGTGCTCCGGTGGCGCAACGGCAAGAAGAAAAAAATCCTCAACCCCATCCTGGCGGCCTGGACAGTGGTCCTCGCCCAGGCCTGCGCCTACACCGGGACGGTCCTGCTGGGCTGGCACGCGGGAATCGTGGTGGAGCAACTGCGGCTGTGGAACCTGCGCAGCAACCAGGACCTCACCTGGCAGGCCCTGGCCATGGCTGGCGGCGGGCTGATCATGGTGATCGTCGGGCTCGTCGTCGAGCGGTTCTGCCGGATTCCGCCCGAGGACGGCGACGCCGAATCCCGGCCCGGCGTACAGGGAAAGCGCACCAAGCCCTCGTCGGAAGGCGAATATGCGTACCGAAGCGATTGATCCTCCGGGCATCGACTGGCTGCGGGTGTCACCGAAGTACGTTACGGTGCGCGTCGCGGGGTGGGCGCTGGGAAACCTGATCGCGGTGTCCCTGCTGTCGCTTCCCCTGGTCCTGGTGCTGACCGGCGTGTGGACCTGGCTGCCGCTCTGGCTGGCCGTCGCCCTGCCAGCCGTCGCGCTGCTTCTGGCCCTGTGGCGGCTCGTGCTGATTCCCCGGCAGGTGCGCTCGATCGGCTACGCCGAGCGTGAGGATGACCTCCTGATCCGGCGGGGCATTTTCTTCCAGCGCACGCTCGTGGTTCCTTACGGGCGGATGCAGTACGTGGACATCGCGGTGGGCCCGGTCGAACGTCAGCTGGGCCTGTGCACCCTGAAGCTGCACACCGCAGCCGCCGCGACCAGCGCCGAGATTCCCGGCCTGCCCGCGAGCGAAGGCGCCCGGCTCCGCGAGCAACTGTCCGCCCGCGGCGAAGCCCGGCTGGCCGGGCTGTGACGGGAAGGCCATGACGGAATGGCGCTGACACCGGAGGATCCCGGACGCGCCGCCGACGGAAACGGATCCGCCGACGCCGGCTGGTTGCGGGTGCATCCCGCGTCGCCCTTTGTCCGCGGCTGGGTGGCGCTGGCGGCGCTGCTGTTCTTTTTTGGACGCGACAGTTTCGAACGAGTCCTGCAGGGCGGCCCGCTCTTTGACGAGCGGTTGGCCGGACGGGCGCCGTGGCTGCTGCTCGGCGGCGGCGCCCTGCTGCTGCTGACCGTTCTCGGCTTTGTCCTGAGCTGGTACTTCACCCGCTACCAGGTGGCGGGCGGCTACGTGCGCGTCAACACCGGTTTCCTGTTCAAGCAGCAGCGGCAGGCCAGGCTGGACCGGGTGCAGGCAATCGACGTCGTGCAGCCTTTCCTGGCACGGATCTTCGGACTGGCGGAACTGAGGTTCGACGTCGCCGACGCCGGCCAGTCTGCCGTGCACCTGGCCTACCTGCGCGCGGACGAGGCCCGGCAGCTTCGCGCCACAATCCTGGCCCACGCCTCCGGTGCCTCCGGCGGGACGCCGTCGCTGTCGCCGGCGCCGGAGCCGGGACAACCGGAGACCGCCGCCGTGGAGGCCCCGGAACGGGTCGTACTGACCGTGCCGCCGCCGCGTCTGGCGGGCTCGCTGCTCCTGAGCGAACAAAGCGTCGTGATCCTGGCAGGCGGCATCGCCTCCGTGATGCTCTCCGCCGTCACCGAAAACCGGAACTTCGCGGTCTTCCTGATCCCTGCCGCGATCGGCCTCGTCGCCTCCTATTGGTCCTCGTTCAACAAGGGCTACAACTTCACGGCCGCCGCTTCCCCGGACGGCATCCGGCTGCGCTACGGCCTGCTGGACACGCAGGCGCAAACCGTCCCGCCGGGCAGGATCCAGGCGCTGAAGGTCAGCCAGCCGCCGCTGTGGCGGATGTTTGGCTGGTACCGGATCCAGGTCAACGTGGCCGGCTACGGCCTGGCCAGCAGCGCCGGCGAAGGCTCGGCCCGGACCACCCTGCTTCCGGTGGGATCCCTCGCCGACGTCATGGAAATCCTCGCTCTGGTGCTCCCGGATCCCGGAACCCAGGATCCGGTGGGGCTGTTCACCGCAGGGATCACCGGTCTCGCCGACCCCGCCGCGACCCCGGGCCGCGCGGGCGCGCAGGACGCCGACGGCGGCTTCGTGACCAGCCCGCGCCGGGCGCGGTTGCTGGCGCCGCTGGGCTGGCGGCGCAACGGCTTCACGGCAACGGAGACCGCCCTGCTCCTGAGGTCGGGCCGGTGGTGGCGGAGCTTCGTGGTGGTGCCGCATCAGCGCACGCAGTCCATGGCGCTGCAGCAGGGCCCGCTCGCCCGCAGGTTCCGGGTGGCGGACCTGGTCCTGCACACCACGGCAGGTCCGGTGGCCCCGCGGCTCATCCAGGCAGGCCTCGACGAAGCCCGGGCCCTGTTCGACGCCCAGTCAGCCCGTGCCCGCGCCGCGCGCAAGCGCCAGAAGAGCGAACACTGGCTGGAGCCGGCGGCCCAGCCGGCCGCACCACCCGCAGAAGAACCCCAGGAAGGCCCGCATCATGGCTAAACCAGGACGCCTCGGCGTCGGAATCATTGGCGCAGGCAAGGTCGGCGCCGTCCTGGGGGCGGCGCTGCGCGGAGCCGAGCACGCCGTCATCGGGGCGTCCGCCGTTTCGGACGCCAGCAAAGAACGCGTCGAAACACTCCTGCCCGGCGTCCCGATCCTGGACGTGCAGGACATCGTGGAGCGCGCCGAGCTGGTCCTGCTCGCCGTCCCGGACGACGCCCTTGGCCCGCTGGTGAACGGACTGGCCAAGCTCGGCGCCTGGCAGCCTGGCCAGCTCGTGGCGCACACCTCCGGGCGCTTCGGCGTCGGGATCCTGCACCCGGTCCGCGCCGCCGGCGCCGTGCCGCTCGCGCTGCACCCGGCCATGACGTTCACGGGCATGAGCCTGGACCTCACCAGGCTCCTGGACTGCACCTTTGGCGTCACGGCCGACGCCGCGATGCTGCCAATCGCCCAGGCACTCGTCGTCGAAATGGGCGCCGAGCCCGTCGCGATCGCTGAGGCGGACCGCGTCCTCTACCACGCCGCGCTCGCGCACGGCTCGAACCACCTGGTCACGCTCGTGGCGCAGGCCTCGCAACTGCTCCGCGACGTCGGCGTCGACGCCCCGGACCGGATGCTAGGCCCGCTGCTGCGCGCCACCCTCGAGAACGCCCTCGCCTCCGGAGAGTCGGCCCTGACCGGGCCCGTGGCCCGCGGCGACACCGGCACAGTGGCCGCACACGCCAGCGCCCTCCGCGAGTATGACGGCGGCGCGGGCGGCGATATTCTTGAGGCGTACCTGGCCATGGCCAGGGCGACAGCCCGCCGGGCGGGAAGCCGCGGGCTCCTGAAGCCGGAACAACTCGACGGCATCGAACAGGCGCTCGGCGGCCCCGGCCAGAACGGGACGCCCGCCCCGGAAGGACCCTGACATGGCAATCCAACTCGTCACCACGGCTGCCCAGCTCCGCGCTGCAAGCGCCCGGCTGCTGGCGCAGAAAGGCGGCACGTCCCAGGGGCTCGTGCCCACCATGGGTGCCCTGCACGAGGGGCATGCCCAGCTGGCCCGGACGGCCGTCGCCCAGAACGACGTCGTGGCGGCCACCATTTTCGTGAACCCGCTGCAGTTCGGTGAGGCCGCGGATCTGGAACGCTACCCGCGGACGCTCGACGCCGACCTCGCGCTGCTCGACGCCGAAGGCGTGGACCTGGCGTTCGCGCCGGGTGTTGAGGAGGTCTACCCCGGCGGGGCACCCCTTGTGCGGATCACGGCGGGACCCCTGGGTGAAAAGTGGGAAGGCGCGTCCCGGCCCGGACACTTCGACGGCGCGCTGACCGTCGTCGCGAAACTGCTCCACTACGGCATCCCTGGGGCCGGCCTGCCCGGCGGCGGCCAGCCCGCCTACCGCGCCTATTTCGGCCAGAAGGACGCGCAGCAGCTGGCGCTGGTCCAGCGCATGGTGGCGGACCTGAATTTCCCCGTGGAGATCGTGCCCGTGCCCATTGTCCGCTCGGCCGACGGCCTGGCGCTGTCCAGCCGCAACCGCTTCCTCTCCGCGGACCAGCGCCAGGCCGCCCTGGTGCTCTCCCGGGCGCTGCGGCTCATCGAGGAGCGCGCCAACGCGCATGAGCCGCTGGACGTCGAATCCGCGCAGGCCCTGGTCCGGTCCCAGCCGCTCGTGGCGCTGGACTACTTCGAGGTGGTGGATCCGCGCACCCTCGAGCCCCTCGCGGAAAACTGCAGGGACACCCCGTTCCGCGGCGAGGGACTGGCGATCATCGCCGCCACGGTCGGCCCCGTCCGCCTCATCGACAACGCGCCCCTGAACTCCTGACCCCACCCCCATGGTGAGGCCTCCGATGGGCCGTAACTGACCCCGCGTTGGTTTTCCGGTGGCGGGAATGCCCCCGGGCCTTAGACTGTTGGAACCTGCAGAAGCGCCGACGCTCGCCGGACCCACACCAGACTCCTTGAGGGAATTCTCATGTCGACAGACGTCTCTTCCAACGCCTCTGGCGATCCCGCACCGGGCTCTGCCTCCACCATCCCGGCGCCTGGTGCGCCAGCTGCGCCTGCCGCAACGAGAACGGCGCCCCCCGCACCGGCGAAGATGTCCCGGGAGTCCGTGACCATCATCACGACGCTCCTGGTGGCCACGTTCGTCGTGATCCTCAACGAGACCATCATGAACGTGGCCCTGCAGCGGCTGATGGTCGACCTGAACATCGACGCGCCCACCGTGCAGTGGCTCTCCACCGGCTTCATGCTCACCATGGCCGTCGTGATTCCAACCACCGGGTTCATCCTGCAGCGGCTGACCACCCGGGCCGTGTTCATGCTGGCCATGGGACTCTTCTCCGGCGGCACGCTGCTGGCCGCCCTCGCGCCGGGCTTCGAAGTCCTGCTGCTGGCGCGCATCGTCCAGGCCGGCGGCACCGCCATCATGCTGCCGCTGCTGATGACCACCATCCTCACGCTCGTGCCGCTGGAGCGCCGCGGCGCCGTCATGGGCAACGTGAGCATCGCCATTTCGGTGGCGCCGGCACTTGGCCCCACGGTTTCCGGCCTGATCCTCCAGAATTTTTCCTGGCGGTTCATGTTCGTCTTCGTGCTGCCGATCGCCCTCGCCGCGTTGGCCATCGGGGCCAGGTATTTGACCAACATCGGCAAGACCGAGAAAACCCGGCTCGACGCTCTCTCCGTGGTGCTCACGGTCCCCGCTTTCGGCGGCCTGGTGTACGGCCTGAGCCAGATCGGCGGCGGCCAGGCCGGCTCCCGCACTCCCGCCGTGGTGGCCCTGGCCGTTGGTGTGGTGTCCTTGGCGGCGTTCGTCCTGCGCCAGCAGAAGCTGCAGAAGACCGACGGCCCCCTGCTGGACCTGCGCGCCTTCACCTTCCGGATGTTCACGGTGTCCGTGCTGCTGCTGGTCGTGGCCATGATCGCGTTGTTCGGCGCAGTGATCCTGCTGCCGTTGTACCTGCAGGAGATCCGCGGCCTGAAGTCACTCGAGACCGGCCTGGTGCTGCTGCCCGGCGGCCTCGCCATGGGCCTGCTGGGGCCCTTCATCGGCCGCATATTCGACAGAGTCGGGCCCCTGCCGCTGACAGTGACGGGCTCGGTCATGATGGTGCTGTCCCTTTGGCAGTTCTCGATGCTGGACGCCGCCTCACCGGTGGGGTGGATCATTGCCCTGCACGTGGCATTGAGCCTGGGCCTGGCACTCGTGTTCACTCCCGCGTTCACCACGGGCCTGAACCCGCTGCCGCCGCACCTGTACTCCCACGGCTCGGCCATCATGAGCACGCTGCAGCAGGTGGCCGGCGCCGCCGGCACGGCGCTTCTGGTCTCGATCTACGCCTTCGTGGCCGAATCCTCGGGCATGGTCGCCGGCATGCATGCGGCATTCCTGACGGCGGCCGTCATAGCCGTCGCCGCCGTCGTGCTGTCCACCATGATGCGCAAAACCGAAGGCGCGGCACACCCGGCCGCCCACTAAAGCAATCAACAACCAACGCGGGGTCACTTAGCGCCGGTCCGGGAGGTCCGGGATGGGCGCTTAGTGACCCCCCGTTGGTTTGATGGGGCGGAAGCTCAGCCTGCGTAAAACGCGCTGAGCTCGGCGATCAGCTTGTCCGGCGCCTTGTTGACACCGTCGTGTCCCATGCCGGGCAGGATTGTGTAGCTGGAGCCGGAGAGGACATCGTGGATCTGGGCGCAGGCCACGCCGAAGTAGGCCGGGCTCTTTTCGCCGACGATGATCAGCGTCTCCAGCGGCAGTTCCAGGAAAGGTTCGGCCGGCATGTCCGCGGCGATGATCGCCTTGATCTCACGGACGCCGGTCTGCATGAGGTCGCGCAGCTGCTTGCCGATCGGGGTGCCCGCCGAAAGCTTGTTCGCCAGCGTCAGCATGGACAGCGGCATCCGGGACAGGGCGCTGCCGGTCTCCAGGCCCTTAAGCAGGACGGCGAGGGCGCGGTCGTCGTCGCCGGCTGCGGTCGCCCGCTCGTATTCGGGCGTCCAGTCCGCCGTGACGCTGTGGTTGACGGACACGGCGGGGTCGTACACGGCCAGCCGTTCCACCGGCAGCGTGCGGGCCGCGTGCAGAGCCACCGCCCCGCCGAAGCTGTGGCCGAAGACATCCGTGCTGGCGGTGTGCTTCATGACGGCGTCGAGGTCGTGGATATCCACGTCCAGGGTGTAATCCTCCGGCTGCGGGGAGGACGAGCCGCGGCCGCGCCGGTTGAAGGTGTGCACCGGCCGGCCCAGTGACGCGCTGAGTTTCTGCGCGAAACGCGTGTAATCGGCGGCCGTCACCATCGAGGCCGGCACGACGACGATGCCCGAACCCGCCGAGGCGAGCTCGGCACCCGTGCTCAAAAGCTCGATCGTTCCGCCGTCGGGGGTTCTGATGTTCTCGCGGGTCATGCTCCGAGCCTAGCCGAGGCCGCGCCGCTCTGCAGTACGCCGCAGTGCAGTAAGGCGCTGCGCCGGCGCGCCGGCGCTAGTTGCCCAACCGGCCGCCGGAGACCTCGAGGTAGCAGGCGCCGCAGAGCGACTCGTACCAGACGTCCTGGCCGTCGATCGCAACCTGGTTTCCGTCGAACACCACGTGGTCCCCGATCCGGCGCGTGTTGAAGATGGCCTTCCGTCCGCAGCGGCAGATGGTCTTGAGCTCTTCGAGGGTGTGCGCGATCTCCAGCAGGCGCAGGGAACCGGGGAACGCGCGGGTCCGGAAGTCGGTGCGGATGCCGTAGGCCAGGACGGGGACGTTGTCCAGGACGGCGATGCGGAAGAGATCGTCCACCTGCTCCGGTTCCAGGAACTGGGCCTCGTCCACCAGCAGGCAGGCCACCGGCGGGGTGTCCACGTGCTGCAGCAGGGCGTCGGGATCGTCGCCGTGGGCCTGGGCGGTGAAAAGCGCGCGGGCCGACGCGCCCGCGGGGATCAGGAAGTCCACCGAACGGGTCATGCCCAGGCGGGACACGACGTCGGAGTCGCCCTTGGTGTCCACGTCCGGCTTGGCCAGCAGGACGCGCTGGCCGCGTTCCTCATAATTGAACGCCGCCTGCAGCAGCCCCGTAGATTTGCCGGAGTTCATGGCGCCGTAGCGGAAGTAGAGCTTGGCCAAGGGGGTCCTTTCGAAAGGGTCGCCCCCGATTCTAGCGGTCGGTCGCGTCGCCGCCCTCAGCGGCCGGACCCGGTCCGCCGCCACCGGGCCGGCACGCCCGCGGCTGCAAGGCTGCCGGCCAGGCTGACGGGCGGCGGGGTGGCAGCTCCGGTTCCGCCGTGGAGGAACCGGGCCGTACGGAGGGCCAGCCGGATTCCCGGCCGGATGGGGCCTTCGTGGAGCTGTCCGGGGACGACGGCGAAGCTGACCGCGGGGACGGCGTCGGAGAGCTGGTGGCTCGTTTCGGCGAAGTAGCCGGGGCTCCAGCCGCCGCTGAGCATGAGGGTGGGGGTGGTGATGGTGGAAAAATCCTCGAGTTCGGCGTCGGCGTCCAGTACGGCGCGCATCTCGGCGACGGCCGTGGGCAGCAGTTGCCGCATTTCGGCGCCGAGCCTGGTCCGGGCCGAGAGGATGCTCAACATGCGCAGCGCGCCCAGGGGCAGCATGGATACCGGGCCAGCCGTCTCCAGGCCTTGCACCAAATGCGCCCAGGCGTGGTCAAGCTCGCCGGCGGCCACGGACCTTTCCAGTTCTGGCCGCCAGCGCTGGGTGAGGTTCCCGGAGAGGCTCACGGCGGCGTCGTAAGTCACCATCCTGCGGATCGACAGGCTCCGGGCGGCCTCGAGGGCCACGAACCCGCCATAGCTGTGGGCCACGACGTCGCTGGCGCCGGTCTCGCGGAGCACGGTGGCCAGGTCGGCCACCTCGGTGGCGGCAGAATAGTCGGCCGGCTGGTGCGAGGAACCGGCGCGGCCGCGGCGGTTGTAGCAGTGCACCGGCTGGTCCAGCAGCCGGCAAAGTTTTCGGGCGAAGGACCGGTAGAGCGCATCGGTGATCAGTGTCCCGTGCACGACGACGACGCCGGACCCTTCGCCGCGGGCCGCCACGGCGGCCTCGGATGCCGCTGCTCTGCCCGGTGCATGCCCCGCCGGACGGATGGTGTGCAGCTCAAGGTGTCCCTTGCCGTCGTCGGTCCTCACTGTCCATGTCTCCACAACGTCGAGTCTATTCCCGCGCCCCGTCTGCCTGGCTGCCGCCCGGGCAGAACCGGGCGGGACCTTCCCGGACGCAAATCGACGGTAAACTTGGGGATTGTGACTTCCCAAAACACCCCCGCCCCGAACACCGCCGCCGAGCCGCACGATGCCAGCGAACAGACCCGCATCCGCATGGAGAAGCGCGCCAAGCTGATCGAACGCGGCGTCGAGGCATATCCGGTGGGTGTCGAACGCACACACTCGCTCACGGAAATCCGGGAGAAATACGCCTACCTGCAGGCCGATGAAACCACCGGCGACGCCGTCGGCGTGACCGGCCGCATCGTCTTCATCCGCAATACGGGCAAGCTCTGCTTCGCCACCCTCCAGGAGGGCGGCCTGGACGGAAAGGCCGTGCGGCTCCAGGTCATGCTGAGCCTGGCCAACATCGGCGAGGAGGCGCTCGCGGAGTGGAAGTCCCTCGTGGACCTCGGCGATCACGTCTTCATCAAGGGCGAGGTCATCTCCTCACGCCGCGGCGAACTCTCCGTCATGGCGGATACCTGGACCATGGCCTCGAAGGCGCTGCGCCCGCTGCCCGTGCTGCACGCCGGGCTGAATGAAGAGACCCGTGTCCGCCAGCGCTACGTGGACCTCATTGTCCGCGACGAAGCCCGCGAGATGGTTTACACCCGGGCCGCGATCACGCGCTCCATCCGCGAAACCCTGCACCGCCAGGGCTACGTCGAGGTGGAAACCCCCATGCTGCAGCTGGTTCACGGCGGCGCCACGGCCCGTCCCTTCGAGACGCACATGAACGCTTTCGACCAGAAAATGACGCTGCGCATCGCTACCGAGCTCTACCTCAAGCGCACGGTGGTCGGCGGGATCGACCGTGTCTACGACATGGGCCGGGTCTTCCGCAACGAAGGGGTGGACTCCACGCACAGCCCCGAGTTCACCACCTTGGAGTCCTACGAGGCGTGGGCGGACCAGTTCGTCATGGCGGACCGGATCAAGGAGATCATCCTGGACGCCGCCGACGCCGCCGGTGTGGGCCGTGTGCTGCAGACCGACGCCGGCGAGATCAACCTCGACGGCGACTGGACCTGGCTGTCGGTCTACCCGGGACTGTCAGAATTCGTCGGCCAGGAAGTAACCCCTGACACCCCGGTTGCCGAACTGTTGGAACTGGCTGCCAAGCACGAGGTCAAGGTCGACGCTGCTTGGGACGCCGAGAAGCTCGCCGTCGAACTCTTCGGCGAACTGGTCGAGCCCACCTTGCTCAATCCCACGTTCGTCTACGACTATCCGCCGTCCGCCCAGCCGCTGGCCCGGCAGCACCGCGAAGACGGCCGCCTGATCGAGGCCTGGGACCTCATCATTGGCGGCATGGAGCGGGGCACGGCGTTCTCCGAACTGATCGACCCGGTGATCCAGCGCGAACGCCTCACCGAACAGTCCCGCCGTTCCGCCGCGGGTGACGTGGAGGCAATGCAGCTGGACGAAGACTTCCTCCGTGCGCTCGAGTACGGCGCGCCGCCCATGGGCGGGATCGGCCTGGGCATCGACCGCCTCGTGATGCTCTTCACCGGCGCCGGCATCCGCGAAACGATCCTCTTCCCCCTGTTGAAGCCCGAAGGACACTGAGCATGGACTATATCGCCGTATTGCTGCCCCCCATCGTGGTGGGCCTGCTTTTCTGGTTTGCCATGAAATCCATATTCAATGCCGACAAATCAGAGCGGCAGGCAGAAGCCCGTGCCCATGCCGAAGCGGAAACTAGGGCCAAAGGTCAGGATTCCGGGGCCCTCGGGGGCTAATTACCCTGGGAAAGAAGTAATAGTTCCCTATTGCCGCCTGTAGTTTTCCTTTGGACAGAGTTTTGCGCTTTGACTCCCTGCTGTAACGCGGAGGATACTTATTCCAGATACATCCTGCTTTTCTTAACGCTCGATCTTTGGAAAGAGAGTCCTTTATGGCACAGAAAGTAAAAATCATCCTCGTTGATGATCTGGATGGGGGATCCGCGGACGAAACTGTCCGGTTTGGCCTTGACGGTGTGAGCTATGAAATAGACCTGTCGTCAAGCAATGCATCAGAACTGCGCTCCGCGGTGGAACGATTTGTGACACACGCACGCAAAACGTCAAGCGGACGCGCCACGCGCACGAAAATTTCCAGCGGACGGAATCAGGACTCTGCCCAGATCCGTCAGTGGGCACGGGACAACGGCTACGCGGTAAACAGCCGCGGACGTATCCAGGCTGAAATTCAGGAAGCTTACCAAAAGGCTAATTCCTAGCAGGGACCCGCGTCGGGGCGCAGTATCGACACCCGACACCAAGGGCAGTATCAAGGCGCAGTATCAAGTCTCAATCAAGTTTCATCGCGTCATAATCGAGTCTCTGTCAAATGGCAATGCCCCCGTTATCTGACGGGGGCATTGCCATGCCGACGGCGGTGCGCCCGCGGCGGTGCGCCCGCGGCGGTGCGCCCCTCCCGGCGGTGAGCCCCCCGGCGGTGAACCTGCCCCGAAGGCACCTACCCCGGCCTGAGCGCCGGCGGTGAACCCGGCCCGAACGCCGCCCGGGGAAGGGCCCGCCCGGAAGGGCCGACCCGGCCCGCCCGAAAGGGCCGGTCGCGCCCAGCGGGCGGGTTCCGGACGGTTCTTGTCCCCTGCCGGGGACCCGGTCCGGGCAGGGAGGCGACACCCTCCGGTTTCCCCTGTGGCGAACAAGCCCCAAATCTGGAACCCGGCCACGTAGCATCAAAGTACGTCGTAGCTAGGAGTGTGGCGAAATGTTTGAGCGATTTACGGACCGTGCCCGTCGCGTAGTTGTGCTTGCCCAAGAAGAGGCACGCATGCTGAACCACAATTACATTGGTACCGAACACATCCTCTTGGGTCTGATCCATGAGGGTGAAGGTGTTGCCGCCAAAGCCCTTGAATCCTTGAGCATTTCGCTCGACGGTGTCCGCGAACAGGTCCAGGAGATCATCGGCCAGGGCCAGCAGGCGCCTTCCGGCCACATCCCCTTTACCCCGCGTGCCAAGAAGGTCCTGGAGCTCTCGCTGCGCGAGGCCCTGCAGCTGGGCCACAACTACATCGGTACCGAGCACATCCTCCTCGGCCTCATCCGGGAGGGCGAAGGCGTTGCCGCCCAGGTGCTCGTCAAGCTCGGCGCCGACCTGAACCGGGTCCGCTCGCAGGTCATCCAGCTGCTCTCGGGTTACCAGGGCAAGGAATCCACGGGCGCCGGCGTCGGCCCCGGGCAGGCCGAGGGGACCCCCGCAGGGTCCGTCGTCCTCGACCAGTTCGGCCGCAACCTGACCCAGGCGGCGCGCGAGAACAAACTGGACCCCGTGATCGGCCGCGAGCAGGAAATGGAACGCGTCATGCAGGTCCTTTCCCGCCGCACCAAGAACAACCCCGTGCTGATCGGTGAGCCCGGCGTCGGCAAGACCGCCGTCGTCGAGGGCCTGGCCCAGGCGATCGTCCGCGGCGATGTCCCGGAGACCATCAAGGACAAGCAGCTGTACACCTTGGACCTCGGGTCCCTCGTGGCCGGCTCCCGCTACCGCGGCGACTTCGAAGAGCGCCTGAAGAAGGTCCTCAAGGAGATCCGCACCCGCGGCGACATCATCCTGTTCATCGATGAGATCCACACGCTGGTGGGTGCCGGTGCCGCCGAAGGCGCCATCGATGCGGCCTCGATCCTGAAGCCCATGCTGGCCCGCGGCGAACTCCAGACCATCGGTGCCACCACGCTGGACGAATACCGCAAGCACATCGAGAAGGATGCCGCGCTGGAGCGCCGCTTCCAGCCGATCCAGGTCAAGGAACCCTCCGTTGCGCACGCGATTGAGATCCTCAAGGGCCTCCGCGACCGGTATGAGGCACACCACCGCGTCACCATCACCGACGGCGCCCTCGCCTCGGCGGCGAGCCTTTCCGAGCGCTACATCTCGGACCGGTTCCTGCCGGACAAGGCAATCGACCTGATCGACGAGGCCGGTGCGCGGCTGCGCATCCGCCGCATGACTGCCCCGCCGGAGCTCAAGGTCATGGACGAGAAGATCGCCGCCATGAAGCTGGAGAAGGAATCCGCGATCGACGCGCAGGACTTCGAAGGCGCCGCGTCGCTGCGCGACAAGGAGCAGAAGCTCATTGCCGAGCGCGCCGAGAAGGAACGCCAGTGGAAGACCGGCGGCATGGACGACATC
>NZ_JBFUAF010000014.1:0-132360 GCF_056406415.1 Arthrobacter sp. P1_C12_2
GGGCAAGGGCCCGGGCTTTGTTGGTGCAGCCCGGGCCCTGCCTGCGTCGTATCGTTTAGGCGGCGCGTTTGATGGGGGCGAAGAAGGCCGTGAACGGGTAATTTTCGTTGTAGGCGGGAACTTCCAACCCGGCCGGAACGACTGAGACTGTGCGGGCATCGTAGAGGAATGCGGCAGGTGCTTCCCTATAGAGGAGGTCCATGGCTTCCTTATAAAGGCCCTGGGCTGCGTCCCTGTCCGTTCCCGTCAAGGTTGCCGCCTTGTCCACCAATTTGTCGTACTCCGGGGACTTCCAATAGCTCAGGTTGAAGGATGGCTTTTCGCTGGAATGGAACAGCGTCGTGAGATTGTCGCTGCCGGCGTCGCTGTAAGTCGGCCAGTAGTTAAGTACAAAGATGTCCTGGGCGCTCTGAGGATCAGCCTTTGCGCTGTCCCATTGCTGGTTGAAAAGTTCGGCTTTCACGTCCAGCTTCACACCGATTTTGGCGAAGGCGTCCTTGATCAGCGGCACGAACCGCGCTTCCGCGGGATTCTCGGAGGCGTAGGTGAGTTTGAGGTTCATGCCGTCGGCATGACCAGCTGAGGCCAATAGTTGCTTGGCCTTTTCCAAGTCCTGGGAGTACTGCGGGACGTCCTGGCTGTAGGGGAAGATGCCGCTGGGAGCAGGGCCGTGGGACTGCGTGCCGTAGCCCTGCCCTCCGATGTCAATGATCTCTTTGTACGGAATCGCGTAGCTGAGCGCGCGGCGGACCTCCGGGTCGTTGAGTGGTGCGCGGCTGGTGTTAAACATGGCCAGGAAGTTGAACGGTGAGTTGAAGTCTTTCACCGTGAACTTCGGATCGCTGGCCAGGGTCTTGAGGTTTTCCAAGGGAATGTTGGTCGCGTAGTCCACCTCACCTGCGGTCAGCATCTGCTGGGCCGTGACTGCGTCCGGGGTGATAGAGATGTCGACAAAGTCGAAGTGCGATGCAGCCTTTTTGTTCCAGTAGCCGTCGTACTTCTTCAGCACGACCTTAGAGCCGGGCTTGTAGGAGCCGATGGTGTAGGGGCCGGAGCCCGCGTCGATTCCGGCCTCGAAGTACTTGTCATTCTTGGCGGATGCGGCCAGGGCCTTCGGGGCAACGATCCAGGCGCCGTAGGTCGAGGAGGCGACGAGGTCCATCGGCGCAGCGTACTTCAGCTGCAGCGTGACAGTGGAGTCGTCCGGGGCGGTAACGCTCTCCACCGGTGCCCAGATGAAGGATGCGGCTGCATGGTCCCTGGCAGCGTCGATGCTGGCTTTGACCGCCGCGGCATTGATCGGCTCGCCGTCGTGGAAGGTGGCTCCGGAGCGGATCTTGAATGTCCAGGATTTTCCGTCTGCACTGGCGCTCCAGGACTCGGCTATTGCCGGGGAATACGCTTCTGCGGAACCTGCAGGGTTCTTCCAAAGCAGGGGTTCGTATATGTTGCCCATGTAGAGGGCTTCGGTGGAAAACGAACGAACCGGATCCCACGTGGTAATGGCTGCAGATGCGGCCACAGAGAAAACGTCGGGGCCGGAAGAAGCTTTGGGTGCGGCAGGACTGCATCCCGCCGCGCTAAGGGCAACGACGGCGGCTGTGGCCGTGACAAGCACCGTCCGAGCCGGGTGTGGAAATGAGAGTGCCAACAGAGACTCCTTGAAGAAGGGTGGGAAGTGTGACGAGTCTAACTAGGTGTACCTATACCTGGGAAATGCCTAACATGAGTAAAACTCATACCTTGGAGGCATAGTGGACTTGAGGCACTTGACGTATTTCCTGAGCATCGTTGATGAAGGATCAATCAATGCCGCTTCACGCTGTTTGCGGGTGGCCCAACCCTCTTTATCCCGGCAGCTTCGCTCCTTGGAGCAGGACCTCGGGCTCACCCTCTTCGATAGGTCAGGAGCAAAATTGTCGCTGACCGCGGCGGGCACTGCGTTTCTGCCCATCGCCAAGGACCTGGTCACCCGCGCCGCCCAGGCCAAATCATCCGCGCGGGCGATGGCCGGAGGTTCGGTGCAACGGCTTACGGTAGCGGCAGCCTCTGCCACCGTCGCCGACATCATCGCCCCTTTCATTGTCTCGCAGGGGCCCGATGGAGTCCTGACCAATGTTGTCGAGGCGACCCCTGAGTTTGTCTACTCGGCGTTGCAGGACGGTAAGGCTGACTTCGCTCTGGGAACAAAGCCCCCACCATCCGAGCTCAAATCGGTTGTAGTTGGCAGGGCGTTCCTTTGGGCCCAGTGCAACGCCAAACACCCTCTTGCCGGGAGGGAGAAAATCAGCCTCCAGGAACTCGTCCAATGGCCTCTCATAACCATGACCGCTGATTTTGGTGTCCGCACAATGTTCGATGATGCTGTCAGCACTGAGCGCCTCACCTACACGACCGGATTTGAAGTACGCTCGGCCGTGGTCGGCCAAGCCTTGGCAGCCGCCGGCAAAGGCATCTGCGTGCTCTCGGATGATCCGAATTTCGGGGTGCACGCCATGCCCATCACTCATCGGGGAAAGGACCTCGTGTTCACTCTTTTCGGTGTCTGGAATCCGCTGCATTTCGCCGCGCCTGCGATAAGGGAGTGCCTGCAGAACCTTTCACGTTTCACCTCGGAGCTGTACCCCGCCGCTCGAATATAGAGGGGATGCAATCCTCAACTCTCGGCCCTGGTGGTTGAGCGGCCTCTCGAACTCTGAGTGCTAAAAGCTCACGAGATTCGCGGGGCGTGGCTCCGGGGGCAGTGGCCATCGACAGGAGCTCTCGAAGCTACTTCCACTGCCTATAAAACGCCGATACTGGACCTTTCGTGAACCTGGGGGAGTGATCGAACCAGGCACTCTTCGCCCACGCAGGAGGATGGGTGCGAGAGCCTGGCTAGTGTTCCTTGACTTCTTTCAGGACCGCACGCGCAGCTGCCGCGTCGTGAAGCTCGGCAGGTACTTCTCCTGTTCTTCGATCCTGCGCCGGTACAAGTCGTGGGCGGCCTGTTTTGTGATCCCCAGCGATTCGCGGATCTGGGCCCACTTCGGTCCGGATACCGCGACATCCTTTGGGGTCAACGACCCCGAGGACTGCATCGCCGGAGCATACCGACGCACCGGGGTGCGCGCCCGATGAGTCGCGCCCGTCAACTTGCTTGTGTCCGCTGTTGCTCGGGGAGTCAGCTGAGCTGCAAGTTGTTGCCGGTCTTGGCTTTTACCATGTTCGTCGCGTAGCTGATCAGGAATTCGTACTCGTCTTCCGGCGTCAGGTCGCCGAGGAGTACATCCATTACGAGGCCGTCCTCGAGGGCTACGAAGCTCCGGGCCAAGAATCCGGCTGGCGCTGAGAGGGTGAAGGCATCCTCCTGCGCGCCTCGTTCCAGGATCCCTTTGTAGAGGTTCGTTTGACGCTCCACGAACGCCATCTGCTGCCGAGCGGCTGCCTTGTTGCGCAGATAAACTGGGATGAGTTCCACGAGAATCCGGGAAGCGGTTTCGCTTTCCCCGGGCCAAGGTACGCCTGAGTGGATGCAGGCCCTCAGTTGCGCTTCAGGGTCGCTTTCGGCTTGGATGCGGGCCTCCCGGCGGTCACAGTACTCCGTCACGCCTTGATGGAAGACCTCGCTGAAGAGCTCGTCGACGTCCCGGTAGTAGTACAGCACCGCAGCCGGGGTGACGCCGGCCTCGTTGGCAATGTCGGAAAGGCGGGCCGCTGATGACCCTCTGTCCAGCAGGACTCGTCCTGCTGCTGCTACGAGTTGATCCCGGCGGGCTGTCTGATTCCGTGGTCTTGCCATGCTCACCATGCTTTCACACTGGCCTCGAAGTGACCCTTGACACACCCAAGTTCGTTAATTATTCTTTAATTAATCTTTAGTTAATGAAATCTCCCACGATAGGAATGCTACCGTCATGACTCGACTTCTCCCTCTGGCTCTTGTGCAATCACCTGCTGAGTCCTTGACTGATTTTGCTGCTGGTCTCGAGCGAAGGGTCAAAGCGCATGCCGTCGCCGACCTTTTCGTTTACCCGGAGCTTCACTTGAACACGGTGGATTCTGCCGGGTTTGTGGACCGGCAGGCCTACATGGAAGCCTCGGCAGAACCTCTTGATGGCCCGCGCGGCCGTACCCTTGCTGAGCTTGCCGGAGACCTTGGGATCTGGCTTTTGCCTGGCAGCGTGCTTGAACGTGGTACGGACGGGCATATCTACAACACCGCCGTTGTCTACTCTCCACAAGGAAAAGCAGTAGCCGCGTACCGAAAGATCTTTCCCTGGAAGCCCTATGAGACCGTTTGTTCCGGTAAGGACTTCGTGGTCTTCGACATGACCGGCTACGGCCGCGTCGGTTTGTCAATTTGCTACGACGCCTGGTTCCCCGAACACAGCAGGCATCTGGCCTGGATGGGGGCAGAGCTCGTTCTCAATGTTGTCCAGACGCCGACCAACGATCGTGTGCAGGAAGTTGTTATCGGTCAAGCCAATGCAATCGTGAACCAGAATTTCGTTGCCAGTGTGAACGCGGCGGGCCCGCACGGGGTTGGACGTAGTTTCCTGGTTGATCCTGAAGGCCGCGTGCGAATTTCGGCAACCGGGCCCGAAGACGCGACATTGGTTGATGTGATCGACCTGGACCAGGTAGGGAACGTCCGTCAATATGGCACAGCGGGCGTCACCCGCCCCTGGGACCAGTTCGCTGAAAACGACGACAGCATTCCATTGCCGCTATACGCCGGCCAGCTTGATCCCCGCCTTTGGCGGCAGACCAACGCCCCGTCAACCCTGACCAACCTCAGCACTGCCCCAGCCTAAGGAACTCCCCATGTCCGCTGAGAACATTAAACTTACCCCCAAGCTATCCCTGCTATCGGTGGTCGTGTTCGGCTTGGCCTATATGGCCCCGGGAATCGTAATGACGATCTTCGGTATCATCTCCTCCACCAGCGACGGAACAGCCCCGACAGCATTCGCCCTCGCCACGGCCGCGATGCTGCTGACTGCCCTCAGCTACGCGAAAATGGCAAAGATCTTTCCGAACTCGGGATCAGCCTACGTGTATGCACGACGGCTCCTCGATTCCCGTGTCGGTTTCCTCGTCGGGTGGGCAATCCTCCTCGACTACCTCTTCCTTCCCACCGTGGCCTGGCTGTTCCAATCGTTCTACCTTGCAGCGCAGTTTCCCGGCATCCCTGTCTGGGCCTGGCTCGCTCTGAACGCTGGACTGACAACGATCATCAACGTCACGGGAATCGTGCTCACTGACCGTGTCAATAAAACGCTGACCCTTCTGGTTGTTACCCTCATCGGGATCTTCATCGCCTACTGCCTGGCCTACCTCGGGGGCAACCCGCCTGCGTCGTTCACAGACCCCTTCTGGAACAATGCCACGACGGTCGGCGGCGTCGCTGCCGCAGCCGCTATCGCGGCCTACGCCTTCCTGGGATTCGACGCCGTCAGCACACTCAGCGAAGAAACCAAAAACGCCCAGCGCAACATTCCCCGCGCGATCCTCCTGACCGTCCTCGTCGGCGGAATAATCTTCGTCGTGGTCTCCTACATCATGCAGCTCGTTCACCCAGGCGGAGACTTCGAGCACGCAGCGACCGCAGCATACTCCATGCAGGTCCTCGTCGGCGGGCAGTTCTACGCCAACATCACCAACATGCTCTTCATCATCGGCGGGTTCGCATCGGGCCTCGCCATCCAGGCCAGCACCAGCCGACTCCTCTACGTCATGGGCCGCGACGGAGTCCTACCCCGCAGGCTCTTCGGACGCCTCCACCCCCGAACCAAAACGCCCATCTTCAACCTGGTCCTCGTCGGTGCCGTGGCCATGCTGGCACTGAACATCTCTTTGGAAACGGCAACCTCCTTCATCAACTTCGGAGCCTTCCTGGCATTCACAGCCGTCAACTTCTGCGTCATCGCCTACTTCATCCGAAACCGCCGGCAAGGCAAAAAGCTTTCGATCATTGGCTTCATCGTCCTACCAATACTGGGCGCCGCGGTCGACATCTACCTTCTAACCCAGCTCAGTCCCATCGCCATCACCATCGGCTGCTGCTGGATCGGTCTGGGAGTTGTTTATCTAACCTTCCTCACCAAAGGATTCCGCAAGGAACCACCAGAGATGGACCTCCACGACCGTGAGAGGCAGCCGGGCGAACCC
Organism: Arthrobacter sp. P1_C12_2; assembly: GCF_056406415.1. NCBI lineage: Bacteria > Bacillati > Actinomycetota > Actinomycetes > Micrococcales > Micrococcaceae > Arthrobacter > Arthrobacter sp. P1_C12_2. Next base: position 6,154 of record NZ_JBFUAF010000014.1, read on the forward strand.
ACCAAGGAGGTTCAGCAACCAAACGCTGACGACACGCGGTCAACTAAGCGGAATGCCAGCCAGGCCCAGCCCACCGAAATCTAACCCCCACCACCAATACAAGGACGGGCCAGGCACCAGTGCCCAGGCCCGTCCCTCTGTGTGGCGGGTGCCATCTCGAGAAACGGGACCTAATYAGCGCCATTGCCACCGTTCCCTTTCACACCCGATCGGCGCTCTCCAAAGTCGTACCGTTCCGTAGTGACAACCCACTGCATCCCGGGCTGCGGAACCGCCACCCGGGATGCGGTGCAAGTTCGGTGGCAAACCTCCGGTCAAGAGAATCCGATCGGGCGAGTATGCCATCGCTGAAAACCATTTCTTCGTCCCAAAGATCCGATTCGCTACGTGCGTGCCCACATCATGAGCATCAAATCAAAGGCGATATTAAGAGCAAATCAGGAGTCCAATGATCATCACGATCGAGGCCGGCCGCTACTTCCACATCACAGGCCTATCCCCGACGGAAATCGCAGACAGTATCAACACGGCTGTAGAGATGGCCCGCGACCACTCGATGACAGAAGGATGGCAGGGCATTCTCGTCACCCGCCACGGACCTGATATGTACACAGTGAACCTCAGCGCTGATGTTCCCTACGGAGTAACTGTGGAACGGGACCTGCCGCAAGAAGTCCCGAGCAGGTGCCGGACGGCTGAGAGCTCACCGCAGCCGTGCCGGCAGTAGACTGAAAATCAGCGAGCGGACTGCCGTGGTAGCCGGTCGCCGGCCGGTACGCTCCGGCAGCGCGCGTCGTCCGACGGAGAGGACCTCAGCGATGGAACCGACCTATGTGATGGCCGAGAGCGCCCCGGCGCCCGTGGGCCCCTATTCCCAAGCGTGCGGTATACCGAATGGCCTGCTGTTCCTTTCGGGGCAGACGCCCATCGACCCGGCGACCGGGCAGCTGGTCGGCGGTGGCATCGAGGAGCAGACCGCACGCGTCTTCGACAACCTTGGCCTCGTCCTCGAGGCGGCCGGCAGCAGCTGGCGCGATGTCGTCAAAGTCAACGTCTTCCTCGTCGACATGGACGACTTCGCAGCGATGAACGCCGTGTACGCGAGGTACTTCGACGGCCAGTACCCCGCGCGCACGACGGTCGCCGTCGCCGGGCTCCCGCTCAGGGCGCGCGTCGAGATCGAACTGCACGCGATGCGCCGCGTGGGGTGATCCAAACGCACGACCACCTCGATACGCTCACTCCCGAGATCATCGACACAGCCAGAGAAGCCCTACTCGTCGGCAACTAAGCCCTGCGAATTCACTGCCAAATAGCGCTGCGATCCACAAAATAACCGTGTGAATCGCAGAGCTATTTGGCGTTGTCTTGGCGGCGCTTTTTGGCGCGCGCCTGATGCACCCCCCGCCGGGCTGCGGGCATGTCGGGGTGAGGGTGTTGTTGAATTCAGGCGGGCTAGTGCTTGGACCAGCGTGGACGGGAGCGCTCGATGATGCTGGTGGTCGCAGCAACTGCTGTGAGGGCTGTCGCCAGCAGAAGTGGTGCCCAGACCGTCTGTGCGATGGTTGCACCCGCGACGGCTGTTCCGGCGGATCCTGCTGCGATCTTGAGTGCGCCTACCCAGATGAAGATTTGGCCGCGGGCCTCGATGGGTGCGTATTCGCTTCGCGCGGCGAGGGTTGCCGCAAAGAACATTGCGTTGGCGATCCCTGCCAGGCCGAAGGCAATGAGGGATGTGGGGAGTGTCGGAGTAAGCATCGCGAGTATCAGCGTTGCCGCGACGAGTGCGGAGAGGGAGCTCATGAGAGGGTCTGCGTCGCGGCGAAGCGGTCGGAGCATGAGCCCTGCTGATCCGAGGAGATTCCCTATCCCGTAGGCTGCGACCAGTGTTCCGGCGGCCGCGGCGCCGCCGAACGCGGGAGCTGTGGCAACGGCGTAGATCGGTAGCGCGGCGACAGAGAATGCGACGGTCACGGTGAGTCCGAGTGTGCGGCGCAGCGGACCACGTTCCCATATGAGGCTCAGTGTTCGTCCGGGTGATGGCACCTCAACGGCCTTGTTGGGCGGCTCTTGCTTGGGGAGTGCGAGGACGGCTCCAGCACCAACGACGGCGGCTCCGGCCAGAACGAGTGTCGCGGTGAGTGCGTCGGATGCTGCCGCGATCCATGCGACTGCTGCGGGGCCGAGGGTGCCGCTGAGTCCGTAGCTTGCGACGTCCCAGCTTTGTGCTCTGCGTTGGCTGCGCAGTTCGGGGCCGGCGATGGAGGGCAGGCGGCTGCTGATCCCGCCGGTGAGCATCGGCCCGAAGATGCCGGAGACGAAGAGCAGCATGGCTGGCCAGATCGGCCAGGCGACGGGCAGGAGCAGTGCAGCAGCACCGAGCAGCACCCCGTGGAGGACGGCGGAGCACGCGATGACCTTGCGTCCGTCGCGGGCTGTATCGAGGCGTCGGGCGATGAAGGGGCCGAGCAGGTGGGGTGCGGTGATTGATGCTCCCAGGATGCCGGCCAGCCAGCCCGGCATCCCGCAGGCGTGCGCGAGCAGCACGATGGCGACCACTGCGCCGCCGTCTGCGCTTCGCACCAGCGTCGCGGCGAAGACGTAGCGCGCCAGCGCCCCGCCCCGGCGGTACTTCCCGCGTGAAACGTCGAGGCCGGCGCTACGGGATAAGCCCGAGCTCATCGACAATCCTGCCAACATGGGCACGCTGCTTCGCGGTCAATCCCTGGAGGGGAAGCGGCAGGCACGATGGTGATGCCAGTCCCAGCTGTTCCGCTATGGCCGCAACGACCCGGATACTCCCGCCAAACTCGGCGAACGACTCCCACAACGGTGCAAGCCGTTCGGACTCAGCGGTCGCGTCTGAGACCCGCCCTTCCAGGGCGGCCCGGGTGATCCGCAGCGCCAGGGCGGGCACGGTGCCGCCGATGACGGAGTACCAGGCATCGCACCCGGCGGCCAGTCCGGCGGCGGCCTTGGCGTCACCGGAAACTCCGATGGTCACGTGCGCCGGGACGGCGGCGCGGATTTCCTGAACCCGCGCCTGTGCTAGCTCGGGATCGGCCGGCACGCCGGGGATTTTGATGGAGGCGATTCCGGTCAGTTCCGCGATGCGTCGGTAAAGCTCGGTCGTGAAGGTGAAATGGGTGGTGCCCGGGTTGTCATAGACGATCACGGGCAGCGACGAGTTCGCGGTGACGGTCCGGAAGAGTTCGAACACGTCATCGTCGGTGAGGGACTGATAGGTCATGGGCGCAAGCAGGAGCCCGGAAGCCCCCGCCTGCTCTGCCATTTCAGCGTTCGCGAGGACGTGTGAGGTCCGCAAGGCCCCAACACCAATGAACACCGGTGTCGCGCCGGCGTGCTCGACGGCAAGACGAGCCACACGGCTCCGTTCCTCGCCGCCCAGATACGCGTAGGAGCCCGTGGATCCGAGCGCGGTAATGGAGTCAACCTTCGCCTCCGAAAGCCGTTCGATCAGGCGAACGAAGGCGGGCTCGTCAACAGCATCATCTGCCAGAGGGGTCAGGGGGAAGGCACTCAAGCCGGTGAACATGGTTATAACTCCTTAGGTCTGAATAACAGGGAAGCAAAGTCTGAGGCACTCCCTGGGGGACTTAGCTGCGGGGCCCTGTCAGCAGGGAATTCCCGCGTAGCGACAGTCTGGCGGACCCCCTATTTGGAGGACTGTCGCTTACTTTGGCCCTTGGCCGATGAGGTCGGGGGCGATGCGGGCGCCGGCGTGTTCGCGGGAGCGCGGTTGCCGTCGGCCGCCGCGTTGCGCGGCGGCGCCGGCGAGGACGACGAGCGTGATGCCACCGAATTGGGTGAGTGAGGGCTGCTGGTGCAGCACGAGCAGCCCGAGGAGCACCCCGATGGCGGGTTCGAGGGCCATCAGGGTGCCGAACGCGGTGGGCGTCATCCGGCGCAGGGCGAGCATCTCGAGCGCCATTGGCAGCACCGGCATCAGGACGGCCAGTCCGAAGGCGGCTGCGAGGATCCCGAGGTTGAGATGTCCGGCGGACTGCGGGATGCCGACGACCGCTGCCGTGGCAGCTGCGACGGGAACGGTGAGTGAAAGCGCACCGATGCCCGTGAAGCGGTCGCCGATCCGTTGGGTGAGCACAATGTAGACGGCCCACCCGACGGCCGCGAGGCCTGCCAACCCGATACCGGCGAGGTTGATGTCACCGGCCCAGGGTTCGGTCAGCAGGACGACGCCGATTAGCGCCAGGGCTGGCCAGATAAGCGCCCGTGCGCTGTGGGTTCGCACCGCGGCGACGGTCAGCGGACCGAGGAACTCGATCGCGACGGCGGTGCCGAGCGGGATGCGTTCGATGGAGGCGAGGAAGGCGATGGTCATCAGTCCGGTGGCGGCGCCCAGCCCCAGGAGCACGGGGATGTCGGGGCGGCGCAGCGCGCGCAATGGGGGGCGGGCGATGGCGAGGAAGATGAGTGCTCCCACGCTGAGTCTGAGCCAGGCGGTTCCGGCCGGCCCCACCGCCGCAATCAGATCCACTGACAGGGCCGAGCTCAGCTGGACCGAGAGCATGGCCGCCACGGCCAGCCCCCACGGCGGAACGGGAACATTCTTGGGGACGCGCTGGCTCACGGCTGGCCCTTTCGGGCCTGCCGGTCACCGATCGCGCGTGTCCGGGAGTGGAAGGGCATGTCAGTCTCCTTCATTGAGCATCTCCATTGGTCATCGTGCCGGCGGGGATCAGGCGGCGGGCGACCCCGACGTCGGGACCCAGTAGGGTCAGCCGGGAGACCAGGTCCTCGGCTGCGGCCTGGAGCGCCTCATCGGTCATGGGTTCGAGCGCGTCGAGGATGAACAGCGCGGAGGTGGTCTCCTCGCCGAGCTGGGTGCGGCGTGCCTGTCGCCAGTTCCAGCGCCGGCAGGTCACCCCGGCATCGTCGCACCACACCACCTCGCCGGATTCCGGGTGCTCGATCACCGCGGCGCCGTCGGCGGCGGTATCAAAGGGCTCCTTGCCGGTGGCTCGAACCAGCCGCGGCGCACCGCTGTAGCGGGTCAGATCCTCCCCACCCAGCGGGACCTGATGGAGCACCGAAACCGCATTATAGAGATCGGTGAGACGGTTCACCCGGGGCAACCCGGACACCGCCCGGCGCAACAGCGCCTCCAGGGAGTTGCGCGTGCGGTTCGGTTTGGCTCCGAAGCCCTGATAAGCATCGCGCCACGCAGCCACGTGCGGGAGCCGCTCAACCGGTCGGCCGTTGAGCAGCTCCCGGGCTGCGGATTCCGCCTCCTGGAGCAGCTCCTCACCGGCCTGGTCACTCGGGCCAGGGACGAGTCCGTCAACGGCCAGCAGCAACGCCCGGTAGTCGGGCCGCAGCGCGAACACGGTGGCGTCAACATGGCCGCCGTCGAGAAATTCCTGAAGCATGCCCGACTCAGGCATCGGACGCCTCCGGCCGGTGTCCCGTCCCCACGCCCGGCTCGAAGACGGCCAGGGAGAACCTCGCCGGCTCCGTGCCCGAATTGGCGTAAGAGTGTGCCACGTCGCCCGGGAACGTCACCGCATCGCCCTCATCGAGGGTGAGCAATTGACCTGCGACCTCCACCGTGACCGTGCCCTGCTGGACCTGCAAAAGCTCCTTGGTGCCCGATGTGTGGGCCTCGCTCACATGACGGTCACCGGGACCCAACGTCCAGTCCCACAGTTCAACCACGTCCGGCGGCTCGGTGCCGGCCACCAACACCCCGCGCCCGCCGGACTCACCGCTCCACAAAGCAGCGCCCTCACCACTGCGGGTGACCTTCACCGGCTTCGGCCGAGGTGACTCGACCAGCGCCGGCAGCCCCACACCGAGCGCGTCACTGATCCTCAGGAGCGTTCCAACGCTGGGATTCGCGGCACCCTGCTCCACGTTGACGACCATCCTGCGGCTTACCCCGGCAGACTCCGCCAGCTGATCAAGCGTCCAGCCCCGCGACTGCCTCTCCTGCTTAACCCGGGAGCCGATTGCCAGCGCCAAGCTCGTTGTACTCTCATCCATAAGTGCATCATACTGCACTTTGAGTGCATTATCTAGAACACCTAAATGCGCTGTTACCGTCACGATCGTCACCGGTTGGGGCCAGTTTCAGTTGCTCGCCCGGGGCCAGAAATACTTGACACAATCAGGCCGGCAGTCGGGTAGCTGTAGATCCAGTTCCCCTCACGTCGAAGTGATGCCGTATGTATATGTGGAAACACTGAACTGGTCATCACGGAAGGGGAGTTCTAGCGCCTACTTCCACTCCCGTGTTTTTAACTCCGATAATGAAGATTCCGTAAGGGTGCACTCGTAACCGACGAATCTTCGCCTTGCGCTACCACTGATGGTGCGATGCCTCAGTGGTTCAGCAGGTCACATCGTCATTGGGGAGGGCCGACGCCCTCCCTGTGGAACCGCGTTTGGGGAGCCCGCCGTCTTCCGGCGTTGGGCCGCGCCGGGGCGCCATGAGGTGCTCGTTATCGCTGGTATGCGGAAGGCTGCCGGGCTGTGGCGTCCTGTTTTTTCTGGATTGCTTGTGCCATTGGCGCGGGGTCGTCTTCATAGTCGGTGGCCCCGGCCAGATCGCGGCCGGCGATGTAGCCGAATGTCAGTGCGGGTCCCAGGTTGATGCCGCCGGCAGGGTAGTGGCCGCCCATGACCGATGCGTGATCGTTGCCGGCTACATACAGCCCCGGGATGGCTTCGCCGTCGTTGTTCAGGACGCGGGCGCGGCCGTCCGCGTCGAGGCCGGCGAAGGTACCGAAGCTTCCTGGCACTACCTTGACCGCATAGTAGGGGCCTTTTTCAAGGGGTGCCAGGGATGGGTTGGGACCCACGTTCGGATCGCCGCCGTAGCGGTTGAATTCGGTGTCCCCTCTCCCGTAGTCCGGGTCCACGCCTTGGCGGGCGTGTTCGTTGAAGCGCTCCACGGTGTGCCGCAGGGCGACTGGGTCGATCCCGGATTTGGTGGCGAGTTCTTCAATCGTGCGGCCCTTCTTCAGGTAGCCCGAGCGCAGGTAGGGAAACAGCGGCACGGGCAGCGGTTTGGCCATGCCCAGTGGGTACTTGCGGACGAACCGGGTGTCGGCGATCTGCCAGGACTGCACCGCCTCGCCCTCGGGCGTGGCGTCGATCAGTGCGGTGATGTAGTCGTAGTAGCCGTTGGCCTCGTTGACGAACCGTTTGCCGTTGGCCCTTACTCCGATGGAGCCGGGCTTGGCGCGGTCCATGATGTGTGGGAATGTGCCCGTCCGGCCGTTGCGGTAGGGCACGAGCGAGACCGGGCACCATGCAGCGGCTGACTTCACATTGGTTTTGAACCGGGCGCCGACGGACTGGCCCAGCGAGATGCCGTCGCCGTTGGCTTCAGCCGGCGCCAGCGTCCAATGCTCGCGGCCGGTAGGGGTTTTGGGGAACAGTTCTTTGCGTCGTTGAATATCGTGGGGGAATCCGCCGGTTGCCAGCACCACGCCGCGGGCTGCTTTGATGGCCAGTGTGCCTTCGGGGGAATCGACGAGGGCGCCGGATACCCGCCCGGTGCCGTCGGTCAGCAGGCGGGTAACGGGTGTGGAGACGCGGATGTGGACGCCGAGGTCGTCGGCGGACTTCATCAGCCGGCCGGTCAGGGCGGTTCCGTTGACCAGTTGCATGTTCCTGCGGTGGACCAGAAGATCCCAGACGTGCGGGGTGAAGCGGCGTGCGGCGTGGAACAGGCCGATGATGCGGCCCTGTGACGCTGAAAGGAATTTGGTGAGGTCGGGGCCGGCCATGATGCCCATGCCCAGAAACGAGGTCTCATAGAGCTGGTGGCGCATCTTGGCGCGTACTTCGGGTTTGATGCTGCGGGCGTTGATGGGCTTGGGCCCGACCGAGCGGTGGCCGGTTCCGGCTCCCGGTGTTTGGCCGTAGATGTCCTTGATATTCTCGCCTGGGGTGAACTGCAGGCTGGTTTTGTTCTCGAAGAAGCCCACCATGTGCGGCACGGCCTCAAGAAATGCTTCGACCTTCTCGGTCTGGTAGTCCGGGCCGAGGCGGTGGCGCAGGTAGGTGCGGATGGCTTCCCGGTCCTCGCTGACGCCGGCAGCTTTCGCCAACGGATTTGCCGGGGTCCAGGCCCAGCCGCCGGACCAGGACGTGGCGCCCCCGCAGACCGGGGCCTTCTCCACGACGATGACTTTCAGGCCGTGGTAGGCGGCCGTGACCGCTGCGGAAAGCCCGCCCGCGCCGGAGCCTATGACGAGGACGTCGCAGTCCAGGGTCTTGGCGGGGGCTGTGGTCAGGTCATCGGATTCTGTGGTGTTCACTCGGCTCTGGCCTTAATTGTTGGCTGTATCTGTGGTCTGTGTTTTGTGTGCAGGGGGTGAATGCGTAGCAACTGGCGTCCCGGTTGCCGGTTGCCGCACACTCGTCTTCGCTTCGCCGCTGGTTTGGGCGCGTCCTGCTTCTTGGGTGGGTTTAGCGGTGTTCCTTGTTGGCCCACTTATAGGACCAAAGGCTGGACACCAGGGCTATCAGGCACAGCCCGGCAAGCAGTGCCGCGGCAGGGGCCCAGCTGCCGCTGCTGGCCATGAGGGCGGTGGCGATCAGCGGGATGAAGCCGCCCACGGCCCCGGCCAGTGCATAGGCAAATCCTGCGCCGCTGTAGCGGATCCGGACGTCGAACATGTCGGTGAACCAGGTCTGCTGAACGCAGGTGGAGATGTTGTGCCCGAGATTGATCAGGACGACGAAGCCCAGGATCATCGGGATCAGTTCACCGCTTTCCAGCGCCGCGAAGAACGGCGCGGCTGAAAGGGCCGCGGCGAGCGGGCCGATGATGTAGAACCACTTCCGGCCGTACCTGTCCGCGAGGCGTCCCCAGAGTGCCAGGAAGGGGATGGCCAGGACCATGGCGACCATCGAAGCGGTCAGGACCGTGGAGGTAGGGGTGTGGGTGAAGTTCTTGACGTAGGCCAGGGAGAAGGTGAAGCCCATGTAGAAGGTGCTCTGGTCCACCATCCGCATGCCGATCACAGCGAGGATCTGCTTGGGGCTGGTCCGCAGCGCTTCGGCCAACGGTGCGCGCGCGGCCTTGTGTTCTTCCTTGGCGGCGGTGAACTCCGCCGACTCGGGTACGCCGGCACGGATCCAGAGGCCGATCAGGGCGAAGAGGATGCTGATCAGGAACGGGAGCCGCCAGCCCCAGGCGAGGAACTGTTCCGGGGTGGTCAGGGCGGTGACCAGGGAGAACGCTGCGGTGCCGAGCAGCAGTCCGACGAAGGAGCCGATCTGCACGCCGGTGGCGAGGAAGTTGCGTTTGCCTGCCGGCGCGTTTTCTACTGCCATCAGGGCCGCGCCGCCCCATTCGCCGCCGACGGCGATGCCTTGGATGGCCCGCAGGGTCACGAGCAGGAGGGGTGCGGCGACGCCGATCGCGGCGTAGGTGGGGAGCAACCCGATGGCGGTGCTGGCCAGTCCCATCATGATGACGGTGATGAAGAGCATGGTGCGGCGGCCGTACTTGTCGCCGAAGTGGCCGAAGATGGCCCCGCCGATGGGGCGGAACAGGAAGCCGACGGCGAACGAACCCATGGAGGCCAGCAGCCCGGCGACCTGGTTGTCCGAGGGGAAAAACAACGGCCCGAACACGACGGCGGCAGCGGTGCCGTAGAGGAAGAAGTCATACCAGTCGACGACGGCGCCAACGGTGCTGGCCAGCGCTGCCCGCCGTCCTGCCCTGGCACTGAAGACGACGGGCGGGTGGTTCAGGGCGCCCATGGTGGTACCCCCGGTGCTCGAAGTGTGGGAACTAGGCATTGCGGTTCACCGCAACCTTTCTGTTTGCTCGGCTGCACCTTTGCGGGCGAGCGGATTGAGTGCTTTAATGACTACGTAGTCATTTAGTGATTTAGATCATACGCACACCGCTTGATGGCAGTCAACACTTAGCGAGCAGGATGGAAGTTATGAATAGAACGATTGGTCTGGCGCACTTGTCGGCGCTGCATTTGAGTCCGCCGGACCTGGTGGAGGCAGCGGCAGATGCGGGCTTCACCTCGGTCGGGGTCCGGGTTCACCCGGCCACCCGGGGTGAAACTCAGTACCCGATGGCTGCCGGTTCGTTCATGTCCGCGCAGACCATCGAACGCCTGGCCGGTACGGGCCTCTCAGTCCGCGACATTGAAGTATTTACCCTGGACGGACACCGCGGCCGCGAGGAATGGGAACCGGTCCTGGAGGCAGGAGCGGCCCTCGGCGCGAGCGTTCTCAACGTCATCGGCGGTGATCCGGACCGCGCCCGGCTGACGGACAGCCTTGCGGCTCTGGTTGACGATGCCGCCCAGTACGGAATCCGTCCGTCCATCGAGCCGATCTCCTATCAGCCGCTGGATTCCGTACCCGCTGCCGGCCTGCTGGTCGACCGGACGGGGTGCGGCATCATGCTGGACGCGCTCCATTTCGTGCGGGCGGGCAGCCAAATTGAAGACCTGAAAGCCCTGCCTTCCGGCGCGGTCACAGTCATCCAGCTCTGTGACGGCCCGGCCGAAACCCCGGCACTGCCGGTCCCGCACTGCATGCCGCTGGGACAGGACGTGAACGGATCCGCGCGGCAGATCGAGTCGCGTGCGAAGCGGCTGGCCCCCGGGGAGGGAGTGTTCCCTCTCCGGGAGATCCTGGCGGCACTGCCTGACGCGCCCATCAGCGTCGAAGTCCCTGACGTCTGGGCCGTCGAGACCGGCGGCACAGCCGCACACCTCAAACACATCCACACCGCAACCGGGATTCTGATCGGCTCACCCCTGAAAACTGAAATGGAGAGAACATCATGAGCGAACTCACCGACGTGACAACACCGGGGGCAGCCGCAGGCAGCACCCCGCGGCCCCGAACCGCCAGCGCCGAGATCTATTGGCCCGGCCGTTTCCGGGATCAGGTCATCCTGGTCACCGGCGCCGCCGGCGGGCTCGGATCCGACACCGCGGACCGGCTCACACGCGAAGGCGCCACTGTCGTCTGCACCGACGTCGCCGACGGCGGGCTCGGCGACGGAAGCAGCCCCGCCAACTGCATGGCACTGAACGTCACCAGAAGGACCGATTGGGACCGCACCGTCCAGACAGTACTGCAGCGGTACGGCCGGATCGACGGGGCGCTGTTCGCCCACGGAATCCAGGGCCCCGAGGTCGCGGTGACCGAAATGCCCGCCGACGGATGGGCTAGGACCCTGAGCGTGAATCTGGACGGCTGCCTGCACGGCCTGGCGAGCCTCCTCCCCGCCCTCACACAGCAGGGATACGGCCGGGTGGCCATCCTGTCCTCAATTTCCGCCCGTGAAGGGAACCCGCACCAGGCCGCCTACTCAGCGTCCAAGGCCGGACTCGTGGCCCTGGTCAAAACGGCAGCAAAGGAAGTCGCGCCTTTCGGGGTTACGGTCAACTCCATCGCACCGTCCATGATGAAGACCCGGCTCCTTGAAGACCTCAGCCCGGAACGGAACGCCCAGCTGCTCGCCAAAGTCCCCATGGGCAGGGTCGGACTGCCCGAGGAATTCTCCGCCCTGGCCACGTGGCTGCTCTCGACCGAAGCGAGCTACGTGACCGGTCAGACGCTCGACCTGAGCGGCGGCCGCAATACCGCCTGAGGAGGCGGCGCGGTCGTCCCCCGTATTTCCAGCCTGACCGGAAATACGGGCTTCCGCGTCTGGCTGGGAGGCCCGCCCTCGATTCTCCCGGCCAGGCGGTCGACCGCCTCGTACGACATCTCCGCAATGGGCTGGTGCACCGTGGTCAGGTTCACAAAAGCCCAGCGGGATGGCCCGGAGTCATCAAATCCCACAATCGACAGCTCCTCCGGAACCCGAAGGCCCAACTGGGTTGCAGCGTCCAACGCAGCAAACGCAAAAGCATCCGTCACGCAAAACAGTGCCGTAGGCCTGTCCTGGCGATCAAGCATCTCCAGGGCCGCCCGCACCCCGTCCTCGTGCGTCAGGCGGAGGTGCTGAATCCAGTCCTCGCGTACCGGGATGCTGCGGCGCTCCATCGCAGCGCGGACACCATCCTCGCGGTCACGGCCATTGGACCGGTCACGCAAAGTGGACAGCACGCCGATTCTCGTGTGCCCCAGACCCTGCAGATGGGAAATCACCAGCTCACCCGCGCCCCTGTCATCCGCCAGGACCGCCTCGACATCGACGCTGACATCATCACGGCTCAACAGCACCACCGGCGTCCCGCGGTCAAGGACCCGCCGGACCGCGGCAGAACCCTCCCTCGCCGACACGAAGATCATCCCGTCAACCGTCGCACGGTCGAGCACATCAACAGCCTCAGGATCCGGCGAAATATCCGGGTCCCGAATCAGCACCATCCGGTAACCACGCTCCAGCAACCGATTCTGCAACGACTCCACAATGACCGGGTAGATCGGGCTGGTCAGATCCGCGACCACAATGCCCACCGCGTGCGTCCGCCGGGTCACCATCATGCGGGCCGCTGCATCCGGTACATAGCCTAGTTCCCGCGCCCCGGACAAAACCCGCTCCTTGGTAGAAGGCGCGACAGCCGGATCCCCCCGCAAAGCACGTGAAACCGTCGACTGCGACAATCCAAGATGCCGGGCCACATCAACACTGGTAACCATGGCCTAATCGTATTTCACCCACAGCGCGCCAATGGCGGAAGTCCAGGCGCGACCAAGATGACTTGAAAAGGAAAGCCTGATCCAGTCAACCATTACTGGATCAGGCCCTCCTCAATGGGCCCACGACACCATCAGGAGGACTCGGCCCTCTAGATTGCCCCTGACGACACTTTCAGGAGTATCGGGCCCTCTGCGACCAGCGCAGCATCATGCTGATCCCGGATGAAGTCATGGCAGGGTTCGGCCGCGCCGGCGACTGGTTCGCCCTCGACGCCTACAAAGTCCGGCCGGACCTGATCACCTTCGCCAAGGGCGTCAACGCAGGCTACGTTCCCGTCGGCGGTGTCATCATCTCCGAAGAAATATCCGCAACGTTCGACGAGCGCGTGTTCCCCGGCGGACTGACCTACTCCGGCCATCCCCTCGCGGCCGCGTCCATCGTGGCCTCCATCGACGCCTTCGAAGAGGACAACATCGTGAAAAACGCCGACGCGACCCGCTATCTGAAGGAATGGCTGGTTGCTCACCGTCGGCTGGCGGCGGTCACCAAGGGCGGGCCGTTAAGCAGCCAACCGCGCAACAAGGCCAGAAGATCATTGAGTATTCGAGAAAACTGGAATGCTCGGTGATTCTTTGGCTCCTATGGGCTGATGGAACCCGCAATGAATCCCTTCACCCCCGGCTCCGGCGTCAAACCACCTGCCCTCCGTGTCTGAACGATTAGTGAGGAACGAGCGAGGTCCATGCCTCCAGAATTGTTCGGGGTGAGGTCTTCGACGATCCCCTTGGCCCGAGTCAACAGAGTCTTTGAAGGCGATATGCCGGAGTGTCTTACATCGATGTAGCCAGCGGAATCATCAGCGTTCACAGTAGGTGTTGGTCCACGGCCAGGTGGCGACGCATAGGCCGGTCTCGATCGGACCTACATCATCGCGCTGGCTCCGCCGTCTACGACCAGGTGGGATCCCGTGACCCATTTCGCCTCCTCGGAGGCGAGGTAGAGGCCTGCATACGCGACGGCGAGTGGTTCCCCAGGTTTGCCGTCAATCGTGCGCTCGATGATCGGGGCGACAGGCGCGTTCTCGCCGAATTCCTCGAACATCGCGAGTACCGGCGGAGTCGCCATGACACCAGGACTCACGCAATTGACGCGAACGCCGACGGCGACACCCTCGGCGGCGAGCTGCCGAGTCAGAGCGATGACGGCCCCTTTCGCGGCAGCATGGGCGGCCTGCGGCAGGGCCCGGGCACCCTGGATCCCGGCGCCCGAACCGATGTTCACGATCGCACCGCCGACGGCGGCCAGGTGCAGCCAGGCGCTTTGGCAGGCATGCCACACCAGGTCCAGCTCGTTCTGGATGGTCGACCGGTAATCCTCGCCGCTCATCTGGGCGAACGGCGCGAATTTCGGCATGCTGGCGTTGTTGTAGAGCACGTCGATGCGGCCGTGGCGTTCGATCGCGCCGCCGACCCAGCGATCGATGTTTTCCCGGGTGCCCAGGTCCAACGGGGCGCTTGATTCGATGGCGCCCCCGTCGGCCTCCACCAGGCGGACCGTCTCCGCTGCTCCGTCGGCATCGAGGTCACAGCCGACAACAGTGGCGCCCTCGCGGGCGAATAGCCGGGCGGTAACCCGGCCCATTCCGCCCCCGATGCCTGTCAGCAGAACGACTTTTCCTTCCAGACGACCACCAGCCATGGTTCCTTCTCCATTCATCTCGTCCGATGTAGTGAGCCCATGCAACCACAGCGCGCAGGGGACCGGAGGCCGGAGCGGTGTGATGGTGCAGTTCGTGCACACTTCTGTGCACGGACTGCACCATGGGTCCGCAATCTCCCCACCCCGGCACCAGATGGCGCAGGATGAGCAGCACGTGTTACGCACGACACACCGCATCAAAGGAGATGATGAATGATGAGTATCACCCCCGATACGTCGACGCGCCCGCTCCCACCCGGCGTCACCGAGTTCGACCTCGAAAAGGCACTCGCGGCGTTCGCCGCCGCGATTGGCGAAGACAAGGTCGCAAGCGACGCCGAGTGGCTGGAAGATTTCCAGGATCCCTTCCAGGTTCCCGGCTCCGCCACGAATCTCCCGTCCGCAGTCGTCAGCCCAACGAGTACCGAGGACGTCCAGGCAGTCGTTCGGATCGCCAACGAGTATCGCATCCCTTTGTGGCCCATCAGCCGCGGCAAGAACAACGGCTACGGGGGAGCCGCGCCCCAGGTGCGCGGCACGGTGATGCTCTCGTTCCGGAACATGAACCGCGTCCTGGAGATCAACGAGGAGCTCGGCTACGCGATAGTGGAGCCTGGCGTGAGCTGGTACGACCTGCACGAAGCGATTAAGGCCGGCGGACACAACCTCGTCGCCTCCATCGTGGACATCGGCTGGGGAGGCGTCGTCTCGAACACGCTCGAGCACGGGCTCACCTACATGCCGTACTCGATCGACCAAGCCTCACATTGCGGCTTCGAGGTGGTGCTCCCGAACGGCGACCTCATGCGCACCGGCTCGGGTGCAATGGATAACAACCCGACCTGGCCGCTGTACAAGCGCGGCCTCGGTCCGACGTCGACCGAGATGTTCATGCAGTCGAACTACGGCATTGTCACGAAGATGGGCTACTGGCTGATGCCGAAGCCAGAGGTATACATGCCGCTGTGGCTGCGCGTCTGGGATGAGGCGCAGACGCCCGCCGTGGTCGATGCGCTGCGCGAGCTCATGCTGGCCGGCACCATCGACATGCGCCCGCAGCTGTCGAACACCCTGTGCATGGCCTCGATGCTCACCACACGCGCCGAGTGGTACACCGGTGAGGGCCCGATGCCGGAGGAGATCATCGACAAGATCGCCAAGGAGATGGGACTGGGCCGCTGGATGATGCGCTTCGCCCTCTACGGCGACGAACCGGTCGTCGACCACAACTTCGAGAAGCTCAAGGCGCGCTTCCTGCAGATTCCGAGCGTAGATATCATGGGCCAGAAGCACGGGGCAGACGCCTGGGAGACGCTGCCCAACCCGCACGAGCGGGTGCAGATTGGGGTGCCGAGTCAGGATCTCTACAAAATGGCCGGATGGTCAGGCGGCGAGGAGGGCGGCCACGTCGACTTCTCGCCGGTCATCCCGCTCACGGCCCAGCACGCGATCGCCGCGCAGAAGCTGATGGCCGAAATGTGCGCCGAGGCCGGCCTTGACTTCCTAGGTGGCATGCTCCCGATCAACGCCAGGTCGACCACGTTCATCAACGTGATCCCCTTCGACACGAAGAACCCTGAGCAGGTCGCCAAGGCGTACGCCCTTGCCAAGCGCATGGTCGCCGAGGCCGGCAAGCGCGGCTACGGCGAATACCGGGCGCACCTGTCCTTCATGGATCTCGCGGCCGACCAGTTCGGCTTCAACGACCACGCACTGCGACGCTTCAACGAGACGATCAAGGACACCCTTGACCCGAACGGGATCATCGCCCCGGGCAAGTCCGGGATCTGGGGCACCCGCATGCGGGAGGCCGGTTTCCCCCAGGCCTGATGGCGCATCTTCGGGGGAGCCCCCGCCCTGCGGGGGAGCCCCCGCCCTGCCCAACGGGCAGGTGCCGGGAAGACCCCGCCCTAMCAAACGGGCGGGGTCTTCCCGGCAGGCTCCGCCAGATGCCTGGCTTCCCGCGGGGCACAGCCGTGGACCTCGCGAAAGGCTCTGCTGAAGCTTGCCGGATGGCGGTATCCCCACCTCGTCGCGACCGTCGCGATCGTCGTTTCAGGGGACCGCCGCAACTCGCTCACGGCACCCTCGAACCGGCGTTCGCGGATCCAGGCCGACACTCCGGTGCCGGAGGCTGCAAAGAGTTTGTGGACGTAGCGCGTGGACACGTAGTGGGCCTGCGCGATCCGCTCTGGCCCGAGTTCCGGGTCGTGCAGGTGGTCCATCACGTACCGCTGCATCCGAGCGAACAGTGTCTCAGGTCGGGAGCGCGGATCGGAAGTCTCCTGCGCGCCGTACATGCTGCGAAGCAAGGGCAGCAGCATCTCTGCAGCGCCTTCCCCGTCAGGGCTCAAGAGCCCGCCGCCGCTCGTTGTGGTTCGGGCTAGCTGGACGAGGAACGGGGTTCCCGGCCCAGTGAGCCGTCCCTGACCCGAATCCACCCGCGTCGCGGAACGCCGGGCGATGCCCTCGGCCTGCGCCCCGATGAACCACTTGGGAATGCTGAATACGACCACCTCGAAACCCTCCCGGCCCTCAAAAGTGGAAGGCCGCGACGTATCCTGGCACGCAATGTCACCGGGGCGAAGAAGGCAGCTGCGATCCTCCTGTTCGATATGTACGGCGCCCCTGGTCATCAGATACAGCAAGATACACTCCGGATCGGCGGTCGCAATCATCCGCTGCGTGCGTGCCACCCGGTGCGCAAGTCCTTGGATGGACCGGACCCCGACCGGCCCGACCTGGCCACCGGCCAAGCGGGCCTCGAATGACGGCGCCCCGAACGATTCGACCTGCATCGGGAAGAAGCGTTCGGCGATTCCCGCCGACCAGTAGTCCCGGCGCTCGGCCGGAGGAACCGACCGGGTATCGAGTACGGAAGTCATCCGGTCCACCTCAGATAAGGTTCCGTGATAGATCTGCAGTGTAGGCGAGCAGATGCCGAGCAGGGAAGGGCGGGCGTAGCCGTCGGCCCCGGGCTGGATCGACGTCGGGAACGCCGGGTCGATTCCGTGCGGCGCCGATGCTGCCGGCGATTGGAGGCCCCGACAGCCCACGACAACCCGAGCTGACCGCCAAGTCCCTCGCCAGGGCCGAACCTCCGGCTTCCATGACCTCCGTGGCAGAAGACGCAGTCACGGCACCTCCCTTAAAGATTCGATCCGTTTCGTACTGAGTGTAAGGTGCGTCAGAATTCCATGCAAAGATGCCACGTCACCTCGTCGGTGGGTTACTGAAGAATGCCCGAAGGTCGCGGGCCTGAGTGGGAATCCGTGGCAATCCGTTTCGTGGCCCCAGAAGACCCTTTGCTGCCAGGCCACTTGGGGCGTTGTTGTTCCTATATACACAGGCTGACGCTTTTGCCGGGCCCCCATCGCCAGTACCTCGCGATACCCGGAAGATTGAAGCATCAGGTGTGATCGTGTACGTTTCGTATTGGATGGCTAAGCACGTATGGTTGACCCATGGCAATCAGAAGCGAAGAAAGTCGTCGGGCCATTTTGGAAGCAACCATGAAGTTGCTCGAAAATTCGGGGCCTGACGGATTTACGGTGCAAAAGCTCTCGATCGAGCGCATTGCCCGTGAAGCCGGCGTCAGCAAGACCACTATCTACAGGTGGTGGTCGAGCAAGGTTGCCGTGGTTATCGATACATTCCTGGACAACCATGTCGCGCGTACTCCGGTGCGCCAGGATGTCCCTGCCATCGACGCGCTTCGTGAGCACATGGCCTCACTTGCGGAGGTCTACGCGGGCAATGAGGGCCGGCTCGTGGCGCAACTCATCGGTGAGTGCCAGGGCGACGAGGCGGCGATGGCTGAATTCAAGAAACATTTCTGGATCCCGCGCGCGCTGGTTGTTACGTCCCTGGTTGACCGGGCCATAAGCGAGGGGTCGATGCGCAAGGATCTCGACGCCCAGGTCGTCACGGAGCTGCTCTATGCTCCCGTGTACTTCCGTCTGCTGTTCCAGTCTGGTCCCCTTGACGCCAAGGCCACCGATGCCATCATGCAGACCGCACTTGAAGGGCTTGCTGCAGGGTAGCGGCCCCAAGTACTACCTGTTTCCCGTCCGAGTCCATGGGCCCGATGGGCTCCGTGACTAAAAACTTGAGCCTATAACCTTGGGTTCCCGCGGCATGTTGGGCGAATAGTATGCCGGTGTCGGCTTTGGCCGGGGAGCGGCCCGGCCCCCGCGTTGAGTGGCGGGCACCTATTTGAGGGTGCGCAAGAAGTCTTCGGCGTCGGTTCCGGTAGGCGGCGACGGCCTGTCATCTCCTGCGCCTCCTGAGGCATCTTTGCGACATGCTCGTGGCGCCCCTTGCCTCCCTGATTTCCCTTTCCTGTGTCCAGTGTGGGCCTGTGAGGCTTCGGCCTGTGCAATACGATACGGTTCGTATATATTTAATTCGACGTTAGATGTGAGGAGTCTGACCCTGATCTGTCCCTGCCCGTGGAGCTAGCCCGTTAGGGAAGCTGTCCACACTGAGAGGAAACATCATCATGAAAACCGCCATCGCGCCGAATGACGCGGTCGTCGTCGCCTATCGCAGGACACCGATCGGCCGTGCCCGCAAGGGATCGCTGGCCGGTGAGCGACCGGAAGACCTCGCGCTGGCAGCCATCCGGGGAGCGCTCTCGGCCGTTCCACAGGTTGACTCCGCCGAGTTTGCGGATGCCTACGTGGGGAGCGCGGTACCGCAGGGCGCGCAGGGCGACAACATTGGCCGCCGCATCATGGTGCTTGCAGGGATGGACAGCGTCCCCGCGGTCACAGTGAACCGCTTCTGCGCCTCCTCGTTGCAGGCCACCGCGATGGCTGCCCAGGCAGTGCGGGCCGGCGACGGGGACGCGTTCCTGGTCGCGGGCGTCGAATCGACCACCTCGACACCGCCCGCGGTTGAATCACCCCACCCCGCCTTCGCGGACACGGCACGGCGTGCCGATGGCATCTTCCAATCCGGCCAGGCGTGGGTCGACCCCCGGAATCAAGGGCAGCTGCCCGATGTGTACCTCCCTATGGGCAAGACCGCCGAGTTCGTGGCCCGTCAAACCGGCACCACGCGCCGCGACCAGGACGAATGGGCGCTGGAGTCCCAGCGCCGGGCCGAACGGGCGATCGAGTCCGGGTACTTCGCGCGCGAGATCGTGCCGGTGGCCACGGCTGCCGGCACGGTGGTGCGCGCCGATGACGGCCCGCGTCCGGGCACCACTCTGGAGGCCCTCTCGAGCCTCAAGCCGGTGTTCCACGAGTCCGGAACCGTCACCGCGGGCAACGCCAGCCCGCTCAACGACGGCGCGTCAGCCCTGGTGGTGATGAGCGCCCGGCGCGCGGGCGAACTGGGGTTGAAGCCGCTGGCCCGCATCCTGGGCAGTGCCGCAAGCGGCCTCTCGCCGGAAATCATGGGACTGGGTCCGGTGGACGCATCCCGCCGGCTGCTGGATCGTTTGGGCCTGTCGATGGGTGACATCGACATCGTCGAGCTGAACGAGGCCTTTGCCGCCCAAGTGGTTCCCGTGGTGCGGAAGCTGGGCGCAGATCCCGAGCGGGTCAACCCGTTTGGCGGGGCGATCGCCTTGGGCCACCCCTTCGGTGCGACCGGCGTGCGGCTGGTCGGAACGCTCATCAACGGACTGCAAACCACGGACGGATCGCTCGGCCTGGCGACGCTCTGCGTGGGCGGCGGCCAGGGCATGGCGATGGTAGTGGAGAGGTTGTCGTGAACCAGCCAGCGATCATTGCCGACCCGGCCCGCTCGATGCTGGCCGCCGACCGGAGCCTGGACGGGCTCGGCATCCAGGTGTTGCGCGCCAGCGAGGGCCGTGCCACGGCCGTCCTCCGGGTCACGCCCGAAATGGCCAACGGGCACGGGATTGCCCACGGTGGATTGGTCTTCGCGCTGGCAGACACCGCGTTCGCTATGGCCGCAAACACATTCGGCGCCGGAATCGCGACCGCCGAGGCTTCCATCTCCTACATTTCCCCAGCCTGCATCTCGGAGGAGCTGGTCGCCTCCGCTGAAGTGACCTTTCACGAGGGCCGCCGGATGATAGTGGATGTGGTGGTGCGGGCGGGGGAGCGGACTGTCGCCATCTACCGCGGAACGGGCAGGGCGCTGCGCCCGGCGGACTGAGGCTTCTTGAACAGCTGCCGATGTGGGGCGGCAAGACATGCGTGTGTGCCCGGGCTCCAAGTCGGAGTCCGGGCACACACGTATTTGTACCAAGGTTGCCGCGCCGGCTCCCGCCACGGGTGGGGCCGGCGCGGCGCAGGTGTCAGCTCTTGGATGCCTTCGGGCCGGCGGTCGCCAGTTTGTCGGCGATGCCCATGAGGACCGGTGACCCCGTCGCAGCGATCAGTAGGCCCTGGACTGGACGCTTAAGCTTTACCGATACAGGTTCCTTGGCCCCCGCAAGGACCGCTTCGCGTCCCATGGCCGGGTTCTTGTGGCACCGGACCGGCACATTGAAGATCAGGCGGCGCAGGCATGAGTTGTCGTGGTCGCACCACACGATCTCATCCTGTCGTCCCTGGAGGACCTTGTTGGGGAACTCCGGATCGGCCAGCATTTGCCGCGCCAGCATGATTGCGTCCGCGAACCCGGCGGTGATGGCGTCTGCACACTGTTGCGGGTCGAAGGTGCTGCTTAGGAGCAACGGGACCTCGGGCATGGCGGTGCGGAATGCTTGCGGCTCGCCGTGCTCCAAAATGGCGCCTGAGTGGGAGGTGACGTTGTTGTCCATCGACTCGTAGTTCGCATCGCTCAGGGCGATATATCCCACGCCTTCCTTTTCAATGATCGCTGCAACTTCGGCGAACCCTTCGGGTCCCTGGCCATCGGGAAGGTGGTCGTTGGTACTCATCCTGAGGCCCACCGGATAGTCTGTTCCGACTTCGGCCCGGATCGCCCGAATCGTGTCCGTGAGGATGCGGGCGCGGTTTTCGGCGTTGCCGCCGTATTCGTCCGTCCTCCAGTTGGTGCGCGGTGAGAGGAAGGAGGAATAGAGGTAGCGCATGTGTGCGCCCAGCTCGATGCCGTCGAAGCCGGCCGCCTTGGCACGCCGCACTGCGGCGACGGCCTGCTCCTGGACCTCGCGGATTTCCTCCTTGGTGATCTCCTCCGGCGTCGGGTTCGTTCGGCCGCCGGGAATGTAGAAACCGTGCGGCAGGCGGGGTGCGGCCATGCGGACGGGCTTCGGGCTCGCGGCCCTAGTGGGCCGGCCCTCGCCCGGCACGCCCATGGCGCCGAAGCTCGGGAAGATCTGGGCGAAGATGGGTGCATCGTGCTCGTGCACGGCATCGACCATGCGCCGCAGACCTGGAATGAACTCGTCCCGGTCGAAACGCATCAGGGGCTGGAACGGTGCCTCTTGGTTCCCGCGCTCGGTGGCCACGCCTCCACCGATGATCAGCAGCCCTGCGCCGCCGCGTGCCCGCGTAGTGAGGAACGCGATGGTCTGATCGCTGGGATGGCCGTCCTTCGTCGGCTGAAGTACGGCCATCGGACTGAGCACAAAGCGGTTCTTGATTGTCAGGCCGTCGATTTTCCAGGGGCTGGAAAGCACTTCGGCGACGGTTGCTGTCTCGGGGGACATTTATTCTCCTTGGTTTTCAGTTGGACCGGGATGAAATGATTCATCCAAAATTGACATTCGACTCGGCGCGTATCGTATCGTGATGAGCGCGTGTCGCAGTGGAACGGCGAAAGTAGCGGAAACCGGACCAGGCCTCAGAACCTGTCTCGGACGTGGCGTTCCCGACCGTAGAGCGACACCACAGCAAGGATGATGACCCCGAAGACGATGCGGCTCTGGGCTTCCGTCAGCCCATTGCTGACGATGATCGTTGACAAGAGGGTGAGAGTGAGTGCGCCCAGCAGCGTCCGGGTGTAGCTGCCGCGAATCGAGCCGAAGATCGAGCCGCCGACGAGGACCGCGGCCAGGCCGGAGAACAGGTAGGGTTCCCCGATGGTTTGCGACCATCCCGCGCCGAAGGATGCGATGAAGATGCCGGCAACCCCGGCCAGGGCTCCGGAGGCTGCAAAGACCATGGTCCACACGGCAGCGGTCCGGACCCTTGCCAATTGAGCGGCCCGGAAATTGATTCCCGTCGCGTAGAAGCGACGTCCCGCCGCGGTGCGATTGAGGAAAAGCCATATTCCCACCCCGCAGAGAAGCACGATCAGGATGATCGGGGGGAATGGCAGGCCAAGGGTGGTCCCCCTTAGGCTGGCCAGGGAACGCAGCGCCTCCGGCGGGGCGGAGGAATAGTCGCCGTCGGCGAGGAACAGGGTCGCGCCCGTGATGGCCGCGCCGGTGCCCAGCGTGACGATCAGTGGCTGGACCGCGAAGCGGTGGCAGATCCAGCCGATCAGGGCGCCGACGCCGCCGCAGACCACGACTGTGATCAGCAGGGCTACGACCGCAGGGACCCCGAGCTTACCCGCGACGTTCGCCGCCATGAATGTACCGAAAAGGATGTAACCCGGGGCCGCCAGGTCAAGCCCGCCCAGGATCACCACAAGCGTCTGGCCCATGGCTGCCAGGGCCAGCAGGGACGTGATGACCAGTATCGAGGTGATTGACCTGGGGTTTGCGATTGCCGGTATGGTGATCACCAGCCAGGCCGCCAGGGCCAGCACGACAAGGACCTGCAGGGCCGGTACCTCGAAGACCCAGGCCCTGAACCTGGTCCAGGGTCTGGGCCGGACCGTCGGTGCCTGGGTTTTTGGTGCGGGGGACAGGGTGTCACTGCTCATGATGCGTTCCTCTTCAAGCGGGGGGCCAGCAGCGTCGCGCCCAGCACGACGCCAACGACGAGGACGGCGCCGTAGGCAAATTGGATGAGGCTGGGTGCCACGCCCGAGGCCGTGAGCAACTGTTGCAGCAGATAGATGGAGACCGCCCCGAAGAGGGCACCCAACAGCCCGCCGCGGCCGCCGGCCAGGCTCGTTCCGCCCAGCACGGCCGCGGCGAGCCCCAGCAGGGCATAGGTGGAGGCGAGCGAAGACTGCGATGACTGCACGATAGCCGTCAGGGCGATTCCCGCGATTCCGGCGAAGAGGCCGCCGAGGGTATAGGCCAGGATCCGGATTGCCTTGATGTTCACGCCGGAACCGTAGGCTGAAACATCACTCTCGCCGGTCGCGAGGAGATTGCTGACGAAGGCCGTGCGGCGCAGGGCGAACCAAATCAGCCCGGCGACGCCGATGGTCAGGAGAGCGCCCGGGACGATGCCGATGCCCCCGGCGAAGACCTCCGTCCAATTATTCGGGGCGGCCACCGGATTCTGAGCTATGGTCAGCGACAGGCCAACGAGCAGGAACAGCGTCCCGGTGGTTGCGACCACCGGATGCAGGCGCACGACGGCGACCAGGATTCCGTTCAGGGCTCCGATTCCGGCGGCCACCGCCAGGATGATGGGTGCCGCGAGATGCCAGTTGCCCAGCCCCGCGGGAATGAGGATGGCGACGAACAGGCAGTTGCTGAAGGTGGCCAGGGGACCGACCGAAATGTCAATGCCACCGGCGAGGATCGAGGGCGTGGAGGCGAATCCCACCAGCACGAACGGCGCCAGCGTTGCCAGGGTGCCGGGGAGACGCGCGGGGGAGAGGAAGGACGGTGAGACGATCAGGTTCAACACCAGCAGCACCAGTGCGAGCAGCAGGGCAAAGGCGAAAGGCCAGCGCTGGAACAGGGGGAGGACGCGGTTCATGTATGCACCTCTGATTTCTGGCCGAAGTATGCGGCGACGATGGACTCGGTGGAAAGCTCGGAATGGGGGATCTCGGCAAACACTGATTGGTCGCGGAAAACCAGGACGCGGTCTGCGAGGTCGACGAGTTCGTCGACCTCGCTGGAGAGGACCACGACGCTCATGCCTTCGGCACTGAGCCGGTCCAGGATTGCGTAGATCTCCCGCTTGGTCCCGATGTCGACCCCTCGCGTGGGGTCGTTAAGCAGCAGGACCCTGGGGTCCGTGGCAAGCCAGCGGGCCAGCAGCACCTTCTGCTGGTTGCCGCCGGACAGGGTTGAAATTGCATCCTGCGCGGCGCCGAAGCGCAGTGACAAGGACCGAGCGAACGCATCGAACCGCCTGGCGATGCTGCGGGTGTCCAGCAACCCGCAGCGACGGTCCTCCCCCAGGGTCGGGAGTGCGAAGTTCTCCCGGATCGACATGGACTCGAACAGTGACTCACCGCGACGCTCCCGAGGCAGGTACGCGACCCCCAAGGCATCCCCGTTCCGCTCGGTAAGGTCTGCGGCGCCCTCGGGCAGGAGGCGAACAACCCTGCCCGGCCCGGCAGCCACGCCGGCCAGGCGCTTGATGAACTGGTCCTGTCCGTGGCCTTCAAGCCCGGCGAGGCCCACGACCTCACCGGCGCGCAGCTCGAAGTCGATGGGTGCCGAGGCCGGTGCCAGACGGACGGCGGATCCCCGAAGGATGACGTCCCCGGGGTCGTGCGGCTGCCGCCGGGTCTCGTTGTGGCCGGAGTTTCCGGTCATGTCCGAGATCAACCGGTCGACGGACAGGTCCGAACGGTCCACGGTGGACACGCTCCGGCCGGACCGCAGAACGGTGACCCTGTCCGAAATCTCCGCGACCTCGTCCATCCGGTGCGAGATGAACAGGATGGCGGTCCCCCCGGCCGCGAGTCGGCGCAGCTCGACGAAGAGCCGATCACGGGACCTAACGTCCAGGGAAGCCGTTGACTCATCAAGGATGAGCACCTTGGGCTTTCGCACGAGCGCCCGCGCAATGCAGATGGACTGCCGCTCGGAGAGCGAGAGTTGGCCGGCGGGAAGATCGAGGGGTACCTCGCCGGCGATACGCGAGAGGACATCTTGCGCTATTGATCGCTGCTCGGCGCGGCCCAGCCGGCGACGGAACGTCCCGTGGGACCCGAGCCAGACATTCTCGAGGACCGACTGGCTCCCCGCGGTGAGGACCTCTTGGAACACCGCCGCAATCCCCAGGTCCATGGCCTGTCGTGGCGATCGGCTGTTGACGGGGACGCCGTCCAATGTGACGGAGCCGGCGTCAGGACGGTGCACCCCACCCAGGATCTTTACGAGCGTGCTCTTCCCTGAGCCGTTTTCGCCCAGGAGCGTGTGGATCTCGCCCGGCCGGAGATGGAGGTCACCGTCGATAACGGCGCGCGTGGCACCGAACCGCTTGCTCACCCCGGCGAGCATCAGGCCGGATGGTTGGTTGTTCACGGCGAATCTCCTTTGAATGGCCGATAAATGTGTCTCAGGTCATATTCGAAACTAGACGAATCGTACCGCATGTGCTTAACCTGATGCCATACGATACGAATCGTTTTATATGGCAGGAGATAAACCATGAAGAAGACGACCTTTTTCCCCCGCTTCTCGACGGTCGGCGCCGCGATTCTGGGGGCCGGCGCCCTCGTCCTGACGGGCTGCTCGGCATCGGCGCCAGCGGCCCCGGGCTCCTCCGGAGGGGCAACCCCCGCCAAGGTGTCGCCGGCGGCAGCCGGGACCTGCGGGTCGCTGCCTACGGGTAGGGCGAACGATCCGAACGGCCTGCTGTCCGGTTTGCCCAAGGAGATCGCCGCGGGCTACAACCTCTACCCCTACGAGATCCGGAAATCGGCATGGGCCGACTATAAGTCGAAGAAGACTGAGGGTTTCACGGCTGCGATCGTGGGCATGCCACCTGCCAGCCCCTTCATTGCCTCCATGTCGGAGGCGATCCGCACGAGCCTGAAGGCCAATGGTGTCAAGATCGTCGGCGACTTCGCCCCAGATGACCCGTCGAACGTGCCCCTGCAGCTTCAGCAGTTCAACGAAGCGCTCTCGCTCAAGCCGGACGTGATCATCTACACCGCCATCGCACCGGAGCCGTCCGTGGGCTTGGCAAAGGCCGCCCATGACGCCGGCATCCCGCTGGTTGCCGCCCAGGTGCCGATCGATTCCGAGTACGCCGTGAGTGTGACGAGGAATACCCCGCTCGCTATCGCCCAGGTCACCGCCGGCACCGTGGCGTCAATCGGGGGCAAGGGCAACGTCCTGCGCGTCGACGGCATCCCGGGCATTCCGGTCTCGACCTTCGCGGGCCTGGGCATCGACG
This sequence comes from Arthrobacter sp. P1_C12_2, assembly GCF_056406415.1. Taxonomy (NCBI): domain Bacteria; kingdom Bacillati; phylum Actinomycetota; class Actinomycetes; order Micrococcales; family Micrococcaceae; genus Arthrobacter; species Arthrobacter sp. P1_C12_2. Next base: position 32,572 of record NZ_JBFUAF010000014.1, read on the forward strand.
CCGTCCTGGCTAACTGCCCGGAGGTCAAGGTCGCCGGGTCGGTCACCGGCTTCTTCCAACCGGCCACGGCCCAGGCGGAGGTCCAGAAGTTCCTTGCGACCCACCCTGCCGGGGTTGACGCCGTCTTGCAGGCCGGAACGATGGGCGTCGGCATCCGCAACGCCTTTGTGGAATCGGGCATGGAGGTGCCGCCGATCGCGGACGACGGGTCCAGCCAGGGATTCTCCTCCTGGGCGCTGGCAAACCCCGGCTACCCCTACTTCGGCACCACGACCCCGTCCGTGCGCACCGGTGAGGCAGTGGTCGATGTGGCCCTGCGCATCCTGAAGGGCGAGGGACCGAAGATCAACCAGATCGTTGAACCCTCGGTGATCGTCTCCCGGGAGAACCTCGCCAAGGTCGCGGACCCCTCGTGGGACCACAATGATCTGACAGACCTGGCCGGCGACCCGGCGGACTACCTGCCCACCGACCGGCTCAACGCATTCTTCTCAAACCCCGGCGCATAGGGGCGGTGCGAGTCATGAGCACGAGCGATGACCCTCCACCCGGCCTGCCGATGTCCGGGTGCCGGGTGCCGGGACCAACGCCGGGCCGGTGAACGACTCAACGCGTTCTTCGGATAATCCCGGGGCCTGACGCCGACGCAGGAGCACACTCATCACCGGTCCTGGACCGGAACCGAGGGCCTCTTCCGCCGGGTGGATGTCGAATCGACATCCACCCGGAAGGGGCCCTCGCCTGCTGTTGGGCTGCACGGTGAACGCGCCGGCCGGCGCGGAAGCCAGGATTCAGGGTACGCGGCCGCACGAGAACCGTCCGTCCTGCAGACCCCGGCCGCTTGCCTGTTTGTAGTCCGTTTCGGCGGCCGACGCACGATCCCGTTCCCTGCGTCGTCTGATTTCGTCAAGGGTGGCCCGCGGTCGCCGGATCGGTTCCGGTGCTGCATCTAGTCATTCAAGGTCATTCAAGCCGTTTTCACGCGCAAAGAAGCCCCTTGGGACACTGAACCAGCATGCCGGTTCAGTGGTCCAAGGGGCTTTCCAATGCCGGCACTCCGCCGGACGGCCGCTTAGGGGCTGACGCGTCCGCGCAAGAATTCCGAGTCCGGGGAATCGGTGACGGGCAGTCCCGAGGCTTCCAGGCTTGCGCGCAGCTGCTTCATGAAGCGGTCGGGAAGTCTGACTGCCGGCGGGCGCAGGGCGCCGCCGTTGAAGCCGGAGAGCCACTCCTGGTACTTCCACTGGGTGCGGTTGATGGAGCTGGTGCCCGGGGTGGAAGTGGACGATACAGCCATATTGGCGGCCCGGGCCGGCTGGACCTCCCAGTAGCGCTTCATGGCTTCTTCCCATTTGCCGGTGCGCGCCAGTTCGAAGGCCTTGGGGTAGTAGTCTCCCATCCAGTTCGTGTTCGCGGTGCCGGAGAACTGGACGTCCAAGACCGACATGAGGGGGATTATTTCGGCCTCGATGGGGCAGGAGATCACTACTTCATCGCGGAAGTGGTGGTACATCTCCATGACTCCGGGGATGCCCGGGTAGCCCTGTTCGGCCTTGATGGCGACGATGCTCGGCATCGCGTCGAGGACGCGGCGCACGAAGTCCACGCTCATGCCTGCGGGGTGGATGCGCTCGAAGCCCCAGGCGGGGAGCGGGAACAGCATGGTGGCCAGATCGGTTTCGTCGGTGAAACGCTTGGTGTAGTCGAACACCTCGTCGTACGAGGTCGGCCAGAACGATGAAGGGTAGGCCAGCAGCGCGCGGTCGGCGCCGGCCTTGGTAGCCAGGTTTGCTGCATGGATGTTTTCTTCCAGGGTGCCGAAGATTGCGTGGAAGAAGAGGGCGAAGTCCGGGCCGGCTGCTTCGCGGGCGATGGCTGTGATTCGGGCGTTCTCCTCCGGGGTGATATTCGCTTCGGCGATCAGCAGGGAACCCTTGTAGCCACGTTCCTTGAGCAGGAGGATGTCGTGGCGGATCGCGTTTTCGTTGATGGCAGAGAAGTCCGGGGTGAAGGACGGGTGCGTCACCGCGACGGTGCCGACGAATTTCTCCCGGGCCCAGGAGCGGGCTTCGGATTTGGTGTATTCCACCATGTTGTTCTCCTTTATTGTCAGTGGGGTCTATTTGCGGCTGGTGACGATGCCGACGGGCAGGACGGTGCCGATGCCCTCGGCGCGGGCGCGGTTAACGAGCATCTCGGCAACAACGATGTCCTGCAGGCCGGAACCGGTCGACTTGTAGATACGGATCCCGTGCTCCGCGTCGATGGCGGTTTCGCCGGTCAGGACGGCATTGAGTGTGACAATGAGCGAATCGACATCGACGCCGTGTGCCCGGGCCGCGATCATGTCCCCGCTGCCGTGCACGACCTCGTCACGGGTGTCCACCACGACGACCGCGGCGCGGGCGATCAGCTCCGCGGGCAGCTCGCGTTGTGCGGGGGTCGTGGAACCGATCGAGACCACCGCGGCGTTCGGGCCGACCCATTCGGCCAGCAGCGTAGGGGACTCGTCGCGGGAGCGTGCCGCGCACAGGATGAGATCCGCGCCTTCCGCGGCCTCGCGGGCCGAGCCGACAGCTCGTGCGGGTGCGCCGAACGTGCCGTCGAACTCGCGTGCAAAGGCCTCGCGGTTGGCAGGGGTCGGACTGAACACACGGATGTCGGCGAACTCAAGCAGGTGGGAAAAGGCTGTCAGGTGGGAACGCGCCTCAAAGCCGGAGCCGATCACACCGACGATCAGCGGCCGCTGCGGCACGATCGTGGAGGTGCCCACGGCAGTGGTCGCTGCGGTGCGCAGGCCGGTGACGCGATTTCCGTCCACGAGAGCCACCAGATCCGCGGTGTCCTTGTCGAAGAGTGAAATCAGATAGCTGACGCGCAGGCCGTCCGCGAAGGACCCGGCGATTGACTTTGCGCCGAACAGTTGGCCGTTGGGCGGCACCGAGGGCATGATCCGCAACCATTCGCGAGGTGTCTGGGCGAAGATCCTTCCCGGTGTGCCGCCCTCGTCGTCGGGGGCCTTGTAGGCGGCGCGGATGGCTTCGATCGCCCCGGCCCAGTCCGAAAGGCTGGCGACGTCGGCGTCGGTGAGAAAGAGCGGAAGATTGTTCGGTAACTCGCCATTGGTGCTCACGGGGGCACTCCTTGGATGTCGGGCAGCCGGTCCACGGGCTGCGGGCGTGGGTGGATTTACTGAGTAGACCCAAATAGTATCCGATACGAATCGTATCCTATATAGTCGTGACAGAGAACACGTCTCCAGGAAAGGATCCCAACCATGGCAATCGCAACCGTCAACCCGACCACCGGTTCGACCGAAATGATCATTGAGCCGCACTCGGCCGAGGAAGTCCAGGATCGCATCGCGGAAGCCGCCGAAGCGGCGCGGCTCCTGCGCGGCAGCACGTTCGCCCAGCGTGGGCAGTGGATGCTCGCCGCGGCGGACATCTTGGAGGGTCAGGCGGAGGGCCTGGGCGAATTGATCACCGTCGAGATGGGCAAGCCGATTGCGCAATCGATTGCCGAGGTGCACAAGTGCGTCAAGGCCATGCGTTTCTACGCCGAGCATGCCGGGGAATTCCTGGCCGATGCCCCGCTGGCGGACCCGTCAACTGTCGGCGCAACCCGCGCGTGGACTCGCTACGAACCGCTGGGCACCGTCCTGGCGGTCATGCCCTGGAACTACCCCCTCTGGCAGGTCATCCGGTTTGCGGCCCCGGCGCTTATGGCGGGCAACTCCGGCCTGCTCAAGCATGCCTCGAACGTGCCGCAGGCGGCGCTCTTCCTTGACACGCTCTTTGAGCGGGCAGGGTTCCCGCGCGGCTCCTTCCGCACTCTGCTGATCGGCGGCTCCGAGGTGGCCGGCGTCCTGGCCGATACGAGGGTCAAGGCGGTCACCTTGACGGGTTCCGAGCCGGCGGGGCGCTCCGTTGCCTCCATTGCCGGGGACCATGTGAAGAAGGCCGTGCTGGAGCTCGGTGGGTCGKACCCTTTCATTGTCATGCCCTCGGCGGACGTCTCGGCCGCGGCGGCGACCGCCGTGCGTGCGCGGATCAGCAACAACGGCCAGTCCTGTATTGCCGGCAAGCGCTTCATCGTGCACACCGAGGTCTATGACGCGTTCGCCGCCGAATTCGTGAAGCTGATGTCGGAGCTTGTCGTCGGGGACCCGCTGGATCCCGCGACCCAGGTAGGGCCCTTGGCCACCCTGTCAGGGCGCGATGAGCTGGCCGGGCTCGTTGAGGACGCCCGCGCCCTGGGTGCCCAGGTGCTGACCGGCGGGGTGACCCCCGGGGGCCCCGGCTTCTTTTACGCCCCCACGGTGCTCGCCGGGCTCAGCGACGGGATGCGGATCATCCAGGAGGAGACCTTTGGGCCCGTCGCCTCGCTCTATCGTGCGGCGGACCGCGAGGACGCCCTGCGGATCGCCAATCAGACCACCTTCGGGCTTTCCAGCGCGGTCTGGACCAGCGACGCCCAGGAAGAGGAATGGTTCACGGCCAATCTTGACGCCGGCGCGGTGTTCGTCAACGGCATGACCGTCTCGCACCAGGAGCTTCCGTTCGGCGGGATCAAGCGCTCCGGGTTCGGGCGTGAGCTCGCCGCGGACGGCATCCGGGAGTTCTGCAACCTCAAGACCGTCTGGAAGGCCTGAGTCGCAAGGCTAGACGCGCATTCAAGCCCACCCGTGCCCTTGTGCGGCTAAGTGATGCATGTTACTTTTTATTCGAAACGATACGTACTGAACTTGAAGGAGCAAGATGGCTAACGTCAACGTCGACGTGGTAGTGATCGGGGGAGGGCCTGTAGGAGTCACTGCGCTGGCCTTGCTGGGGCGCGCAGGTCTGACCGCCATCGGGGTGGAGCGTGATGTCCAGGTTTGGCCAACTGCCCGCGCCGTGCACTTTGATGGTGAAACCTTCCGCACCCTCCAATCGCTGGGAGTCGCCGAGCGCTTTGCCGAGGTAACTTTGCCGATGTCCTCCTTCCACATCGAGAACGAGGAGCGGGAAGTCCTGGTGTCCTTGCCCACGGGTCAGTTTGGCACCCAGGGTTGGCACGACGATCTCACCTTTCACCAACCGGACATCGAGGTCCTGCTGCGGGATGTCGTGGAAGAACTTCCCGGCGTCGAGCTCCGCCGAGGCACCAGCGTGCTCTCCGTGCGCAATGAGGGACCGGGCGTTGAGGTGGCGGTGCGTGGCTCCGACGGCGCGGAATCCTTAATTCGCGCCCGCTGGGCCATCGCAGCGGACGGGGCACGTTCACCAAGCCGCCAGGCGCTGGGCATCGAGTGCGAAAAGCTGGGCGAGGATGCACAGTGGCTTGTCGCGGACGGCATTTTGGAAGAAGGCCCCGGCCTGTCTTCCGACATGATCTTCCTGGGTCATCACACAAGGCCCGCCCTGTGGATCCGCCTCCCCGGCAAACGGGTGCGGATGGAGTTCATGTTGATGCCGGGGGACGACCCCGAGGAAATTGCCACCCCTGCGGGTGTGGAAAAGATCAGCCACGGCGTGCTGCCGACAGACAGATTCACTGCAGACCGGCTCGCTATTTATACCTTCCGTGGCCGCATCGCACGGCAGTGGCGCGCCGGGAACATCTTCCTGGCGGGGGACGCAGCCCACCAGGCGCCACCGCTTTTTGGTCAGGGCCTATGCGCCGGAATACGCGACGTGGCCAACCTGGTGTGGAAGCTCGATGCCGTCAAGCGCCGTGCGGCCGACGACAGCCTCCTTGACACCTACGAGAGTGAACGCATGCCGCATGCACGGTTCTGGGTCGAGCAGGCAACCCGGGCGGCGGGCTTCATGCAAACCACCGACGCCGACACCGCGAAGCAGCGTGACGCCTTCATCCGCGCAAACCCCGCCGCATCCGCACCGATCTCACCCGCGCTGGGCCCTGGCCTGCACGACGGCGGCACCGACGAACGCGCCGGCCGGCTCGGCATGCAGCCGATCCTCGCCGACGGGGTGCGCCTGGATGACATGGTGGGAAGCCGTTTCCTGGTGGCAACAACCCGCGAGCTCTATGCCGCGGTCCCGGCCCAACTGCGGGAACTACTTGAGGAACATGCCGACGTCGTGGTCCTGTTCGATCCGGCCAAGGTCGGCCAGATCCTTGCCGCCGCCGGCGCCCAGGCGGTCGTCGTTCGCCCGGACCGCTACATCCTGGGCCTCGGCGACACCCCCGAGGCCCTGGAGCGCCTCATCCGCAGCATTCCGCAGGCCGGCCACAACGTGCCGGCACGCATCTAAACCCACATCCGCGTCAAACGGACAGAACACAGGAGACCATCATGGCATTCAGCCCCATCACACACCTGAGGCACTTCGACATCGCGGTGCCCGACTACCAGAAGCAGGTTGAGTTCTACAAGAACCACTGGGGCCTCACCGAAATGGAGAACGACGGCGGCGTGACCTACTTCGCCGCCGAGGGATCCCCGGAACAGTATTCGGTCCGCGTGCGCGAGGCCGATGAGAAGCGCCTTGACATGGTCGCGTTCGGCGCGGCGGACAAGGCCTCGGTGGACCAGCTCGCCTCGGACCTCATTGCCAAGGGCGTGAAGCTCATTGGCGAACCCGATGACGTCAAGACCCTCGGTGGGGGATACGGCTTCCGCTTCTTCGACTTGGAGGGACGCACCATCGAGGTCTCCTCCGATGTTGAGGTGCGCAAGCACCGCAAGATCGAGGAACGCGAGGCGATCCCGGTGCGGCTCTCCCACGTGGTGCTCAACTCCCCGGAACCGGAAAAGATGCGCGCCTGGTATGAACAGCATCTGGGCTTCCGTCTCTCCGACACCCTGAACCACCCGCACATGGGCGACCTCTTCTACTTCATGCGCTGCAATGCACAACACCACTCCATAGCGATCTCCCGCGGTCCGCATGCCTCGCTGCAGCACGCGTCCTTCGAGCTGCGCGGCATCGACGAGTACATGCGCGGAAGCGGCAAGCTGCTGCGGTCCGGGTTCAAGAAAATCTGGGGCCCTGGCCGCCACAAGGCCGGGGACAACACCTTCACCTACTTCCACGATCCCAACGGGAACACCATGGAATACACCACCGAGCTGGATTCGGTGGATGAGGATACCTGGCATCCAAGCATCTTTGACACGCGCGACCCCGAGACCTCCGACCAATGGGGAACCGGCGGCGACATGGACGAATTCATCGCCCGCGAAATGTTCAACGACCGCGACAAGGGCCTGTACGTGGCCCCACCGGTATAGCGGCAGCAGACAATGACTAATGGAGGATTCATGGAAGAGGCACGCGTGAACGGATTCATGCTGGGCACTTTCGAGGACGGCGGGGAGGAGTTTCCCGGTGTGGTCTTCGGCGACGACGTCGTTGACCTGCGCACAGTGGTGCCGGGAATCGGGCGGATCGGGGACCTGTTCGCTGACTGGGATGCGCACCTGGACGCCCTCGAGGCCATCGACCCGGCAGCGGCGGGCGCACGCCCGCTCGACGGGCTGCGGGTGCTGCCGCCGGTGCAGCCGGTGGGCACCATCATCGCCGCGGGGGCGAACTACCGTGAGCACGTCCTGCAGATGAGTGTGGCCCACAAGCTCGGCAAGGAAGGCGCCGATGCGGCGCAACTGGCCGCCGACGCCGCAGCCGAAATCGACGAGCGCGGCCGGACGGGCGACCCCTACGTCTGGACCGGGATCCCCTCGGCGGTCTGCGGCGCCTACGATGACGTGAAGTTGCCGGATGTCGGCGGAAACGTCGACTGGGAACTGGAGCTTGGCGTGGTCATCGGCCGCAGGGCGCACCGGGTCGCGGCCGAAGACGCTTTCGACTACGTGGCCGGGTATACGATCGTCAACGACATCACGGCGCGCACGCTCGTACCGCGCAACGACATCGCGATGATGGGCACCGACTGGTTCCGTGCCAAGAACCAGCCGACGTTCTTCCCCACCGGCCCCTACGTGGTGCCGAAGCGGTTCGTCCCGGATCCTGCGAAGCTCCGCATCCGCTTGAGCCTCAACGGCACGCTGATGCAGGATGCCTTGGCCGATGACCTGCTCTTCGACATCCCGAGCCTGATCGCCTACGCCTCCTCGGTGGCCGTGCTGCTGCCCGGCGATGTCCTCATCACCGGTTCGCCTGCGGGCAACGGTTCGCATTGGGGCCGTTACCTGAGGGACGGCGACGTGATGGAGGCGGAAATCTCTGGTCTCGGCATCCAGCGTTCAACGGTCCGTGGGCCTAGCGGGCAGTTGCCTCCCTGGTATGTGGATCGCCCGGACGCGGTCGCCGCGGCCGGCGGGGCCGCCCCGTGATCCTGCGTCAAAGCCACTTCGTTCCGCCGGTGTCCTATCTGCTGGCGGCCGAGCTGGGATTTCTGCGCGGTGTTGAGGTGCTGCCCACCCGGACGCCCTCGAGCGCGGAGCAGCTGCGGGCCCTGCTTGCCGGGGAGCAGGACATGGTGGTCACGGCTATCGACAACCTGTTCGAATGGACCCGGGCCGGCGCCGACGTGCGCCTGGTTGCCCAGGTCGAGCAGACCACGCAGCTGGGCATCCATGCAGGCGGTGACGTGGAATCCCTCGCGGACCTGGCCGGGTGCCGGTTCGCCGTGGACGCCCCCGACAACGGTTTCGCGCTCATCGCCAAGCACCTGCTACGGGACGCCGGCGTCGAGGTCGACTACGTGGTGGTGGGCGGCGTTCGCGAACGCTTGGACGCGCTGCTCGGCGGCCAAGTGGACGCGACCCTGCTCGGGCCGCCGTTCGACAAACTGGCCGAAAAGGCCGGGATGCGGCGCGTGGTGGACGTCAATGCCCTGCTGCCGGAACTGCCGGGCCAAGGCCTGGTGGTCCGCGCCGAGCTTCTCGCTTCCGCAGAGCTGGAACGCTACCTGGGCGCTTTGGTGCGCGGGGTGGCGGCCGGAGAGTCGATGACCGACGCGGAGGGAATCGAGTTGCTTGAACGCTGCGGCTACCAGGCGGCGGCCACGGCGGCCTGGGGCGCGCGCGCCCGCACGCTTGCGGTGGATCAGCGCGGACTTGGACTGCTGACCGGGATCCGTCGAAGCCTGGGCATGCTTCCGCCGGACATCGGGCTGGAGGAGCTCTGCGACGGCGAACCACTCCTGAGGGCCACCCGGGCCGCCACGGTCGGTAACTGAGCGTCACCCCCACGAACTTGTCTATTGCAACCCCACCAACCCAATGCGATACTGTACGTATCGTATGTTTGATGTCCAAAGGAGCAACCATGAAACTGGGACGTATAGCAGTGCCCACGCCCGACGGCGAGCAGATTCGACTCGTCGCGGCCCAGCCGGAGCAGGGCCGGGTTATTGACCTTGCCCGCGCCTATGCCTTGACGCTGCAGCGCAAGGCTGCCGAGCCCGAGCGCGCCCGGGATCTCGCCCTGGCGGTGCTTCCCGGAAGCCTGGCGGCGGGAATCGGCGGAGGCGCCGTATTCCTGGACGCCGCACACGCTGCGCTTGCCGCGGCCGACGACGCTTCGCTTGCCATCGATGAGGTCTCGTGGCGGGCGGCGGTCGACGCCCCGGTCATTCGCGACGGGCTGACCTTCGAGCAGCACATCCAGAACTTCCACCGCATTGTCGCCAAGGCACAGCCGGCAAGGTCGATCTACGAGCGTCCGGGGTATTTCAAGGGCACTACGGCCATGTCCTATGGCCACAACCAGGTTCTGCCCTACCCCGACTTCACCGAAGCCCTCGACTGGGAACTCGAGGTCGGCTACGTCGTGGGCAAGTCCGGAAGCGACCTGACCCCGGACACGGCGCTGGACCACCTCTTTGGCATCACCGTCTTCAACGACTTCAGCGCACGCGATATCCAAGGCGCGGAAATGGCGATCGGCATGGGCCCGCAGAAGTGCAAGGACTTCGGCTACGGCATTGGCCCCTGGGTCACCACCATGGACGAAATCGATTCCATCGAGGGACTGCGCGGCCAGGTCCGCGTCAACGGGGAGGTGCTCTCCGACACCAAGGTCGAGGACTTTGTCTACACCCCCGCAGAGCTGCTGGCCTACGTCTCGATCTCCGACCGCCTGCAGCCGGGCGACATCATTGGATCGGGCACGATGGGCTTCGGCGCCGGCGTTGAAATCGGAAAGTTCCTGAAGCCCGGCGACGTCATTGAACTCGAGCTCGAAGGCGTCGGCACGTTGCGCACACCGATCTCCACCGAACGCCAGAAGGCTCCCTGGTGGCCCGAGCCGCGCACCTACCCGCACGAAGAATGGGTGGTCTGATGACCCGCCCCCCAGTACGCCGCATCGTCACCGGGCACGACGACCAGGGACGCGCCATCATCCTCTCGGACGGTGCCGCGCCCAACCACTGGTCCTCGGAAGTGATTCCGGGATTCGGTGCCACCGTGCCCTGGCTGACCGCGGCCGGACGCATCGACCACGTCACCGACGCGGACCCGGCCGCGGCCGACGCCGAGATTCCCAGCTTCCCCGCTGCCGGCGAGACGATCCTGCGCATTGCAGACTTCCCGCCGGACGCCGTCTATCCGGACGAGGCGGGTTCGGTGATCTTTAGCGAGCTCGACGGGCACGACGAGGCCGAAGCAGGCGCCGAGCACAGCGGCTCCAAGCACTTCTGGTTCCATCGCACCGACTCGCTGGACTACGCTGTCGTGCTCGAGGGCGAGATCACGCTGCTGGTCGACGAGGGTGAGGCAACCATGCGCGCCGGCGACGTGGCCGTGCAACGCGCCACCAGCCACGCGTGGTCCAATCGCACCGACCGCACGGCCCGGGTCCTTTTTGTGTTGATCGGAACCGAGCCCCTCACAGCATCCCAGATCGCCGAGCGACGCAGGGAAGCTTCCCGGCCCTTGGAGAGCGCATGATCCTCAACGCCCACGCCGCAGACGGCGAAGTGATCTGGGAGCCCGACCTCGAACGCAGCGCGGAGACCGGCATCGGGCAATTCGCCGCCTTCCTGGGCCGGCAAGGCATTGATGTCAGTGCAGGCTACGACGAGCTCTGGCAGTGGTCGGTGGATGAGCCGGAACAGTTCTGGGAACTCTTTGCCCGGTTTGCGGGAGTCGAGTTCGGCGGTACGGCAGGACCGGTCTGCACCACTGACGCCATGCCGCACACGCGGTGGTTTCCGGGACGCACCCTCAATTTCGCCCGGCACCTGCTGCAGGGCCACGAAGGAATTGCGCTGGTGGGCATCGCCGAGGACGGGACGCGCGAAGAGGTCACCTGGGACGCGCTGAGGCGCGAGGTGGCATCCCTCGCCGCGCACCTTCGGGACCGCGGGGTGGGCCACGGGGACCGGGTCGTCGGAATCCTTCCGAATGTTGCCGAAGCCGTCGTCGGGCTGCTCGCCACTGCCTCGATCGGCGCGATCTGGTCCGTCTGCGCCCCTGAGTTCGGCCCGGGTGCGATCGTTTCGCGGTTCGCCCAGCTCGGTCCAAAGGTCGTCATCGCCGCGCCGGGCTACCGGCTCGGCGGGAAAGACCGGGACCGCCGTGGGGAGCTGGGGGAGATCTTCGCTCAACTTCCCACCCTCGAGCACATCATCTGGGTGGGGCGGCATACATCTGTCCCGAGTGTCCCAACCCGGGTTCCGGCCGTGGACTGGACCCAGGCCGTGGCCGAACCGGCGGAGCTCGTCTTCGAGGACGTCGAGTTCAGCCACCCGCTGTGGGTCCTGTTCTCCTCCGGGACAACGGGCATTCCCAAGGGCATCGTGCACGGGCACGGCGGGGCGCTTCTTGAGGAAATGAAGATGCTCCTCATCCACTCCGACCTGCGGCCCGGGGACCGCTATCTCAACGTGGCCTCTACGAGCTGGGTGCTGTGGAACGCGCTCGTCTCCGCACTGGGGGTGGGGGCGACGGCGGTACTCGTCGACGGAAACCCCACCTTCCCGTCCATCGACCGGGTGTGGCAGATTGCCGCAGCCGAGCAGGTCGCGGTCCTCGGTGTGGGTGCGGGATTTGTACATGCCTGCGCGAAGGCGGCTCTGGTACCGATGCGCGACCACGACCTGGACGCCCTGAATTCCCTTCAGGTCACTGGATCGCCGCTTTCGGCCGACGGTTATCGCTGGGTCTACGGCAATGTGGGTGACATCTGGTTGAGTTCGATGAGTGGTGGCACCGACATCGCCTCCATCTTCGTGGGAGGATCCCCGACATTGCCGGTCCATGTCGGCTACATCCAGGCTCCGGCCCTCGGAGTGCGCGTGGAGTCGTGGGATGAAGCCGGCAATCCCACCCGGGGCAAGGGCGAACTGGTAGTGACCAGGGCAATGCCCTCGATGCCGCTGAGCTTCTGGGGAGACGATGGCAGCAGGTACCACGAGAGCTACTTCGCGATGTACCCGGGGGTGTGGCGGCACGGGGACTACATCGAGTTCACGCACCGGGGCATCCTCATCCACGGCCGTTCCGACTCGACCCTCAACCGCAACGGGCTGCGGCTCGGTTCGGCAGACATCTACACGGTGGTCGAATCGCTGCCGGAAGTCGCCGAGGCCCTGGTTGTCGGTGCGGAACTGGGCACTGACTACTACATGCCGCTGTTCGTCCACCTGGCCGACGGTGCCAATCCGGACGTGACCCAAGAGGCGATCACAAGATCAATCCGTGAGAACCTCTCCGTCCGATACCTGCCTGACGAGATTGTCTTCATGCCCGGAATTCCGCATACCCGCACCGGAAAGAAGCTGGAAGTCCCCATCAAGCGGCTTCTGCAAGGAGCGCGGCTGGAAACGGTCGCGGATCTCGGGTCGGTGGATGATCCCGTGCTGTTGGAAGAATATGCCCGGTTTGCCCTTGAACGGCAGACTATATCACCGTAGGCGGCACCGCTACTGGCTTCCGACAGGTTCGGCCCGCCGTAATGGGTGGTGGGCGCCGGGAAGTATCGAGGATAAGACATCAAGCGACTCAACGGCTGGCTAAATACTGCTCACCCCGTCAAAGGAGAGACATTGGGAACCATGCCAACAGCAACACCTGTCAGTCAAAAAACCGCGGGCGCCATCGGCCACAGCCTCACTCTGATCCGGGGCGAGGTTGGAGAGACGGCAGACTGCATCAATGAACAGGAACTTGCTCACCTGGCCACCCATCTCACCACCGTTAACCGGGTGTTCGTTGCAGGGGCAGGCCGCAGTGGACTGGTTCTCAGGATGGCCGCTATGCGGCTGATGCATCTCGGCCTCACGGTCCACATCGCAGGGGACGCCACCACTCCTGCAATCCGCGCCGGGGACCTGCTGGTGGTGGCCTCTGGATCCGGAACAACCTCAAGCGTGGTGAAGGCGGCAGAAACTGCGGCAAAGGCCGGTGCAAAGGTGGCCGCATTCACTGCCAACACAAACTCCCCACTGGCTGCAGTATCCGACGTGCTCGTGGTTATCCCGGCCCCGCAGAAAGCCGACCACCAATCGGGTGCGTCTCGGCAATATTCCGGAAGCCTCTTCGAACAGGTGCTATTCCTCGCCACCGAAGCGGTGTTCCAAGCCCTCTGGGAGGAAACCTGCATTTCTGCCGAACAGCTCTGGACCCGGCACGCCAATCTCGAATAGCAGGACTCAGGATGGCGACGACGGAGGCGACGACTGATGCAGCGGAAACACCCGTCAACAACTCACCCCTGAATTCCTTTTGCCCAACATTTCCTAAAGAAAGAGCCGATCATGAAACTCCAAGTTGCAATGGACCTCCTCACCGTCGAAGACGCCCTCGAATTGGCCGCCAAAGTAGCCGAATACGTGGACATCATCGAACTCGGAACACCCCTGATAAAGGCTGCAGGCCTCTCCGCTGTCACCGCCATCAAGAATGCCCACCCCGACAAAATCGTTTTCGCTGACATGAAGACCATGGACGCCGGAGAATTGGAGGCCGACATCGCCTTCAAAGCCGGCGCCGACCTGGTATCAGTCTTGGGCAGTGCAGACGACTCGACCATCGCCGGCGCCGTGAAAGCCGCCCGTGCGCACGGCAAAGGCATCGTTGTGGACCTCATTGGGATATCCAATAAAGTCTCCCGCGCCAAGGAAGCGCGTGCCCTTGGCGCCAAGTTCGTGGAATTCCACGCCGGCCTTGATGAGCAGTCACAGCCCGGCTATGACCTCAAGGGGCTCCTGGCCGCCGGCGAAGAAGCGCGCGTCCCCTTCTCAGTAGCCGGAGGAGTAAACCTCTCGACGATCAACGCTGTCCAGCGGGCAGGGGCGGACGTGGCCGTAGCGGGCGGCTCAATCTACGGAGCCGCGGATCCCAGCCTGGCCGCCAAAGAACTGAAGGCCGCCATCATCTGACGCTTCCTTTCCATCACCTGCGGCGGCCGCACGTGCAAAACGTGCGGCCGCCGCATCCAACCCACTCACAAGGAACCGGAGGGACAAAAAGTGAGTATGCGATGAATGCTGGAGCCACGCTTCAGCCACGGCCCACCCAGCGGCGCATCCACCAGTGGGAATACCTGAGCCCAGGCGACGGCGTCGAGGTGTGTCTGGGGGATCTCCAGTACGCCGGATGGGTAGACGCGGTCGGAGACCGCGGGCATCTGATTTGGGTGATCGAGAACGGAACGGCTGACCGCCGGCTGTTCCTGCGCGGGGATGGCGTCACACTATGTCCCATCTGACGCTACTCCCCAACCCGAATCCGACCAGATCCGCGGTACACGATCAAAGCCCTTCCCTCCCGGAATATTCGGAAGAGTGGCGCGAGGTGTCCACTGCTGACCCAAATCTTGTCGACAAGTTACTGAACGAGGCTGAGTCGTCGCTCGTCGAAGTGGCTCTGAGCCGCCGGCCCGCCGGCATTTTGGTCACCCGCCATCACGCAGGCCGGTACGTTCTAGAACTCAGTGAAGAAGTGCCGTTCGGGGAATCCCGGGAGCGGTCCGCCTGGTAAGAGAGCGTTCCTGCTTCCGGAACCACGTGGTCATTATCCAGGCGTCCACTCGAGAGCCAGCACGCAACGCAGCCTGATCCTAGGAGCAGACCGGCGAGCACTGTTGGGGCCCAGAAGAAACCGCACCTTCGGGCTGATAGCCGCCAGCCAGAACCTCGGCGCCCTTGACGCAGCGCGGGGGAGCAGATGGGCCAGCAGGCAACGGGCGGGCCACCGACACCCACACCCGCCCAGACAGGATCAGGAATTGCTTTCGAATTCATCGATCGTTATGCGCCCGCCGAGACGTGGAATTCGTCCTCGCGGCGGGCAGGGCGTTTGAGGATCTCGCTGCGATAGCGCGCAAACGGGAGGACTGGGCCACCAAGCGATCAAGCCACCCAATAGACGCACGCCCTTCGAGAAGGTCTCGAATCGATGTCGGTGATTACCCCTGGGAGGTCGGCTGACTGACCTACTGATGCTGAGGACGTCTCCAAACTTCGCCGGGCTCGAGCCCGCGCAGAGGATCTCACTGTTGAGTCCGTCCAGGAATGGGGCGGGCGCCGACCCTTGCTCGTGATTCTTGTGGCACCCGGCGGTCGCTATTCGGGTTCAATGGCGTCCAGGACCTCGACTGCATATTGGATGACAGCCAGTGCCCGGGCAGTCAGCATCGTTTCTTTGGGCCAAACTGCAACAACAGAGGTCTGGCCGGCGTGGGGACGAAGGTGCCTGGTCACGAGTCCCTTGCCCTCGCTGGAAACCGGGATCTGATTCGGCCGCGACATCAAGAGGCTGTAGCCGAGCCCCCGCCCGACCATCGCCCGGACAAGATCAATTTGCGGGACTACTGCACCCACGTTTGGCTTGAGCCCACGCTGAGCGAACATCAACTGCGTATATTCCGTACTGGGGGCCGTGTTGAGCATGATGAGTGGCTTGGCCGACAGATCAGCGAGATCCACATCATCTTCTTCAGCAAGTGAATCGTTGGCCCCCAGAACGGCCATGACTTCGGTCTTGTAGATGACCCTGCGCTCAACGTCCGCTGGCAAGCCAATGTCATAGACGATGGCCGTGTCCAGGGTTCCATCTTCAAGCGCCGGCAACAGGTCAGAGTGGTCCCCTACCGTGATGCTGATTTCGACCTTGGGGTGCAGGCTCGCCACGCCCTCAAGCACGGCGGGCAGGACGTTGCTTGCCAGGCCCGTATAGCAGCCCAGCGACACCGGCCCCTTCAGCTCGCCGCGGATCTCACCCAATCCTTCTGCCAGCGCACTGGCCTCTCGAAGCAGCTCCCTGGCCCGCTTCGCGAAGTGGCGCCCAGTCGGCGTCAGGTGCATGCCCCGGGCCTTCCTCCGGATGCACAGTTGTTCCCCCAACGCTGCCTCCAGCTCGCTGACGGCATGCGAAAGCGCGGATTCGGAGATGTGAAGCTGTTGCGCCGCGGATCCCAGGGTGGTGTGTTCCGGCAGCGCGGCGAAGAGCTCGAGCTGACGAAACGTGAATTTCGGCACGAAAATCACTTCTCCTAAAGAATCGAAATACTTCCGCTGATATTCGCAGTTTACTAGAGAAATATTGCCTGTGACACTGATTACACAAAGAAGTGCCAGCAGGACCGGCTACACAACGACGTGCCAGTAGGAGTAAGACAACAATGACGACACCAGCCGCACAGTGCCCCTACCACGGGAACTCGGAGACCCGAAGCGATGACGCGGCCTCGGTGCCCGGCAGCAGCGATCAAGCTCGCACCACCGCTTCGCAGGACGCCGTCGACTACGCCGTGGCTGACTGGGTTGACGTGGCTGAACTTGCATCGAATCCCTACCCGACCTATGCCCGGCTGCGGGCAGAGTCGCCGGTCGCCTGGGTTCCGCAGCTTAACAAGTTCCTCGTCACCAACTACGCCGGCTGCCACACGGTGGAACAGGACCAGGAGATCTTCAGCGCCAACGTTTCCGGCGCCACGATGACCCGGGCCATCGGTGCCCAGCCGATGCTGCGCAAGGATGATCCGGAGCATTCAGTAGACCGGGCACCGGTAAATCCTGTGCTTCGTCCCAAGTCCATCAAGGAAGTCTGGGGCCCGGTCTTTGAGCGCAACGCCGAAACCTACCTTGAGAATGTCGCCGAGCTTGGCCCAGAGGAGGCGGACCTCAACCGGGACTATGCCGCCCCTGTGGCCTCGCAGAACCTCATTGACCTGCTGGGGCTGAAGGATGTATCAGTGGAGCAGGTCCGCCGCTGGTCCCACGACTTCATCGCGGGCATGGGCAACGTCCTGGACGATCAGTCGATCTGGGACCGGTGTGACGCTTCGACCGCGGAGGCCGATGCTTTACTCAAGGAACTGATCCCCTACTACCGGCAGAATCCGGATGCCTCGATGGTGTCCGCGTTCGCAAACAGCGGGCTGCCAACATCCAACGTTGCAGCGAATGTCAAGCTGACCATCTCCGGCGGAATGAACGAGCCCCAACACATGGTCACCAACATGGTCTGGGCCCTCAGCAACCACCACGAACAGCGGGCGCAGGTCCTCGCCGACCCCTCGTTGTGGGCGTCGGTGTTTGACGAAGCCGTCAGGTGGCAATCACCGATCGGCATGTACCCGCGCCAAACGACCCGGGAAACCGTCCTGGAAGGGGTCCGGATCCCCGCAGGCGCCGGGATCGGCGTTGTCGTTGCATCCGCCAACCACGACGCCGCCCACTTCGGCGCCTCTGCAGCAGACTTTGATATCCACCGGCCAAAGCGCCCCCACCTCGCTTTCGGCAGCGGCGTCCACCTCTGCGCCGGGCACTGGGCCGCAAAGACCTCCATCGGTCAGATTGCCGTACCGATGGCCTACAAGCGCTTCCCAGGGCTTCGCGTAGACGAACGGCGGAATGAAAGCTGGGACGGCTGGGTCTTCCGCGGCCTGACCAGCCTTCCCGTCACCTGGAACTAAGAGCACCCCGAATACAAGGAGCAACGATGCCCACCGTCACCTACACCCAGCCAAACGGCACCCAGCAAACCCTCCAGGTCGAGGAAGGCACAACACTGATGCGCGCCGCCGTCAGCAACGGCATTGACGGCATCATCGGCGAGTGCGGAGGGCAGGCCATGTGCGCCACATGCCACGTCTACGTGCGGCCGGAATATGCCGAGGCGCTGCCCGAGATCAGCGACGACGAAGACGAAATGCTCGACTGCGCCACCGCGGAGCGGATGGACAGCTCACGGCTGGGCTGCCAGATCAAAATCGACGCAGAACTCACAGGGATTGTCGTCGACATCCCTGCCGGCCAACTCTAGAAGCGGGGCAATGACATGAGCGTTGTCATCATTGGCGGCGGACAGGCCGGCCTACAGGTCGCCGATACATTGCGGACCGAGGGGTACGGGGGCGAGATCCATGTGATCGCCGAGGAATCCGGACTGCCCTACCAGCGCCCGCCGCTGTCCAAGGACTACCTGGCCCCGGGCCAGGAGCCGGCTCCCTTGCCGCTGCGCGGAGCTTCCTTTTTCGTGGACAAGAACGTCACACTCCATGAAGGCGCCCAGGCACTCGCCATCGACCGGGCGGAACGGAAGGTCAAGCTCACCGAAGGTTCACTCGACTACGACCACCTCGTCTTCGCGACCGGTGCCCGAAACAGGATGCTGAACTGCCCGGGCGCATCCCTGTCCGGCATCCATGGACTGAAAACCCTGACAGATGCAGAAGCGCTGCACACGGCGCTGCCCACCGCCCGCAATATCGTCATCATCGGTGCCGGATTCATCGGACTGGAATTCGCCGCCGCCGCCCTGGCCCACGGATGCGACGTGACCGTACTGGAATTCGCGCCTCGCCCGATGGGACGTGCACTGACCCCCGTCATGGGTGAGTGGTTCGCAGCCGCCCACCGTTCACAAGGCGTCGACCTGCGCCTCGGCGAAGGCATTGACCGCTTCGAGCCCGGCGCGGATGGCCGCGTCGGAGCCGCAGTGTCCACCACAGGGGCTTCCTATCCTGCTGATCTGGTCCTCGTGGGCATCGGCGTTCAGCCCAACGACACCCTGGCCTCGGACGCCGGCCTCGAAACCAGCAACGGCATCGTTGTCGATGAAACGCTGCGCACAGCGGACCCTGCCGTTCTGGCGATCGGCGACTGCGCCAGTTTCCCCAGCGCACACGCCCAGGTCCGTCTGCGTCTGGAGTCGGTCCAGAATGCCACCGATCAGGCCCGTCATGCCGCACGCACGGTCCTAGGGGCTAACCACCCGTACACGGAGCTGCCTTGGTTCTGGTCCACACAGGGCCCATACCGGCTGCAGATGGCAGGGCTCGCACGACCCGATGACGACACGCTGGTCCTGGGTGATCAGGCGGCAGCTAAGTTCTCCGTCCTCTGCTTCAGGGACGGCGTCCTCACGGCTGTGGAATCGGTCAACGCGCCCGCGGACCATATGGCCGCCCGCAAACTACTCGCCGCCGGCACGGGCATCACCCGCGACCAGGCAGAAACCGAGGGGTTCACCCTGAAGGCTGTCGCAAGCACCCAGTTAGTCCCAGTAGTCGCCTGACAGGGATTACCCGTCTCCGCCCCGACAAATCCCCCCGTGATCATGGTGATGATCCCGATTTCAAGGGAGAAGAATTTTGTCAGCACAAAGAAGTGCCGCGCCCCTGTGATGTGGGCGCCGCTCGTGGCCGCAATGAGTTGAACTGGCTGTTTTCGGGGGTGTGTACATTGTGCACATTTTGGGTGTCGGATCGGGCCTCAGCGACCCGTCATGAAACCCCCGGGCTAGGGTCTCAGAGCTTTTCGCCGTTGGGTGCCGCCACCAAGAAGGAGACGAGGCAGGCTGCGGCTGCAATGCCGACGGAAACCCATAACGCGGGAGCATAGCCGACGGAAGCCGCCTGGGCGGCGAATGGTTGCACAAGCACGACGCCGAGACCGGCGCCAGTGCCGAAACTGGCACCATTAAGGCCGGGCAGTGCCGCGGGGGCCTCCCTGGGGGACAACACGACAGAGAGCCCGTTAAGACTTGTAAAGAGAAAGCCTGTGTAGGAAATGCCAAGGGCGGCAACAGCGAAAATAATCACAAAGAGATTGTCGGAGAAAGCCGCTGCGACAATGCCGAAGGCCAGACTGAAGCCTGCTCCGAGCCGCAGGGTTAGGAGCCACCCGCGGCGGTCGGCGATCCAACCGGCCAGGGGGGCAGTGCAAACGCCGAGCAGAGCTGGCGGGGCCAGGAACAGCAAGGCCGCAAGGGAGGGATTTAGTCCGAAGCCATGTTGGAGGTCCTGGCTAAGAACCACCACGGTGAAATTAAGCATGGCGAACATGCCGGCGAGGGCGAGCAGGCTGGTAGCGATAACAGGCCAGAACTGCCGGGAACGCAGGTAGTGGACGGCGATAAGGGGGTGCCTGCGCCTCTTTTCTATAGCCCAGAAAGCCGCGAAAGTGACCACTGTTCCGACAAGAAGTGCCAGTGAGATCGGAGACGTCCATCCCGCGGAGGAACCTTCAGAAACGAAATATGTCAGGAATATCAGGAACACGGAGAGGGAGCCGGCACCCGACCAATCCATGCTGCCGCTCACGCCTTGAGGCCGGCCTTGAGGGACAACCTTTAGGATGCACACGGCAGCGATTGCTGCCACGACCAGCACCACGACGAAAATTGATCTGAAGCCGAGGGCTTCGGTCAGGAGTCCACCGGCGAAGCCGTCCAGACCGCCGACTCCACCGCTGATCGCTGCCACAATACCCAGCGATACCCCAAAGACTCTCGCGTTCAGGTTTTCGTTGAGGACGATGTAGGCCAGGGTGAACATGGCGCCGCCTGCTCCCTGCAGGATTCTTCCCATAACGAGCAGGGGCAACGTCGGAGCCACTATGCCCAGGATGGTGCCGGCAACAACGGTGCCGAGGGCTACAAGCATGGCGGCACGGCGACCGATGAAGTCGCTCCAACGTCCGATGACGGGCACTGCAATTGCGGCGGAGAGAAAGAACATCGATTGAAGGGGTGCCGCGCCGGCCGGTCCCTCACCGAAGGCGGCGGCCATCTGAGGAAGTGCCGGCGTGACCATGCTGGCGGTCAGCTGAAAGGTCACCGTGGCCACGATCAGGGTAGAAATCAACCTTGTCGCACGCCAGCCGTCGATCTTATGTTGTTCAGAACTTGTGCTGGGATCTGTGGTTGAGATGTTCACATAAAACTCCTTTGTGATGCCGGGGATCCGGCGTGCGGCAGCAAGCCGCTGAATATTGTGATGTCGGGACCTACCTGAAAAAATTGGCACCACGAGTGGGCAAGCGCCCTGAGAGCATGCCCTTGGTCTAGGAACACCAGCTTCAAGGCCGGAAGTTTTGCCTGCTCCACGGAGTTGGTCGCTCAAGAAGTTAGCGTCTCCCAGAACCGCCGGGACTGGGCGGTGATGTGGTAGGGGATAACAGCTGCCGCCGCGGATTCTGTCGGCGCGGTGACGTTACTGCTCGCGTCCGGAAAACTTGATCAGGGATGACAGTGTGATCTGTGATCCGATGAGCGGCGATAGCCTGAAGCTTGCCGGCAGATAGTCGGTATAGTCCTTGAACGGTGCTTGTGTCAGCCAAGCCCCTGCTATCCATATCTGCTCTGGACTCGGACCTGTGAAGGCAGCCCTTCGGGAGAGCGCCTACCACATCGGTGCCGGTATTTGCATGGCTGAGCAGACCGGTCAGTTCGGATGAAGCACGCGCAACGGGTCTTCGTGGTTACCCATCACGAACGCTCAGACGTTGCCACGGCTTAGGATGCTCGCCGTCGCGAACGGCTCTGCCTTAGACGGTCTTTCTCGACTGGTCCACGAGTTGACCTTCGTGCACGTAGGATTCATATGCTTCGCTGAGATCGACATACTTGCGAAAATTCCGGAGGTCAGACAACTGGTTGTTACGAACGCGAGCAACGAAGTCAGTATTCGCGATTTGCGCCCGGCCTACGCCAATAAAGTCGAAGTCAGCTGCTGTGAGGCCGCGTCGGACCCGAGCCAGGTCCTGCTCGACCTGAAGCTCGGGTTCCTGATCATCGAAAATGTCCTGGGCGAGATCCGTACTTAGGCCGACACTGCCGATGGCGATGACCGGGACGGTAGTCATGGTCTTCACCCACGAAGCAAGGCTGCGCTCTGGGTCTAATTCAGGCCATGCCGGGGCATCAAACCGGCGTGTGGATACGTGGAACAGGTTCACTCCGGCTCGCTCAAGGCGCTGGATGAATGGACGGAGGTCATCTGGATGATCAGCGATCCTGGCACCGTAGTCCACTTCCTTCCACTGTGAGAACCGGAATGAAATTATGAAGTCTGCCCCTGTTGCCTCACGAATGGCAGCTACGATCTCCTCAGGAAAGCGTGCGCGCTCGACTAAGGTCGCCCCGCCATATTCATCTTCGCGCTTATTCGTTTCATGCCAAAGAAAGAGGTCCAATAGGTATCCGTGGGCGCCATGGACTTCGATGCCGTCCGCTCCTACCTCTTGGGCGATAATGGCGCTCTGCACATATGCTGCCTTTGTGTCTTCGAGGTCCTGACTGGTCATCGCTAAGCCGTTAATGCGACCCTCCTGAACCAAGCCGGAGGGGCTTAGTGAGGGGTAATTCGGAAAAGGATTTGGGATTCCATCGACTACTAGCCGCAAAGCGCCGGGATGCCATAGTTGCATAAGAAATACCGCGCCTGTTGCCGTTACGGCCTTCGCGACGCGACGCCAACCCTCTGCGGTCTCTTGGCCGATGATGCCGAAAACGGGCTGCCAGTAGGCCGCAGGATGATCTGGTGCTGCCCCTTCGGCGATTATTAGACCTGCGCCATCTTCGGCACACTTTCGCAGGGTATCTGCCATGCCAAGGGTCGGCGCATAATCACGCGTTTTCCGTTGCATCGCTGGCAGTACAAAACGATTACGAATCCATTTCTTATTTACCAGTAACGGTGAGAATAGTGGATCCGGATTACATTTTTCTGACATTTATGGCACCTCTCCGTTGAGTGTGGCTCGAATTCCTCACACTTTACTCACGGCTTCATTGGTCCACAATTAGGCACATTTTTGTTCCCATGCGATGCAAGACTGTTTTTGAAGCAGCTCCCACCCCTGTTCCTCTGCTCGCCTAGCGGAGGTTATGTCCTCTACTTGCAGGTCAGCGGGGCGGGTCGTCCCATGGCTGCATGTCTGGACAGGCCGGTTTTTAGGCCGCCAAATGCAAACACTGCTTTGTAACGGAGACCTTGGGGGTGGTCCAGCACCATCGCGTGCCGGACCCCGCGTGAGTCAGACAGACGGGCTCCGTTTAATCGCGCTGCACCTACGTTTGGCCGTGTGATGAACTATTCTTTCGGCCTACCAGTCCCGCCCCGGCCGGACCAGACATCAGCGATGCAATTTGAGTGCGTGAGTTGAAACCAAGTTTCGCCAAAATACGCTCAATATGCCCTCCAACCGTTCGGGGTGACACCACGAGTTGGGCTGCGATCTCCTTATTGCTGAGCCCCTGGGAAACCAGGCCGGCGATTTGAGCTTCTCGCTGAGTGAGCGCGGTACCTCCATGCTTCCCATAGCCGTCTGGGGTCTCAGCCGTGCCGTTACGGCGCTTGGTACTTACTTTCGTGAGGCCGGGCTGTGGGGTACCTGTCGAGGCGTACCCTGTGCGGGCTGCGCCTAGTGCAAGCTCGATGGCTTGCTCCTGAGAGGGTTCAGGGCGGGCAGTGAGGACCTTGAATTCCCTTTCCCCGAGCTCGCGTCGCACCTTGGTCGCCATCTGCTCGAAGTCCTTCTCCAGAGGGCCGAACGCCGAGATAGTGGTTCCTATCCCACTCCATACGGCCCGGGCTGCATGGTAGAGAACGGCTGCGGATTCGTAGTGTCCGCCCGAGGCAGCTGTCCAGGACATTTGTTCAATTGTCAGAGCGATGCAAAGGCCGTCGGGGAAGTCTCGTTGTATTTCGAGTGCTGCGATCTGTGATTGCCTCGCCGCATCCAGTTCCCCAACGTGCCACTGGCACAGCCCCATCACGGCATCAGCGTAGGCATGGGCCCATCGTTCTCCGTAACTATCGCTTACCTTCAAGACCTCCCGGCAGGTGGCCAGGGCATCCCCGGTGCGACCGGCGTACATTTGAGTCCAAGCCAGCAGAAATAAGGCGTAGAGGGCCGACGCCGTATCGCCCACTTGGCGGTGAACGCCGACAGCTGCGGTAAAAAGCCCCATGGCGCGGTCCAAGTGATCGTCGAATACCTCACAAAGGGCCTCCCAATGATCTGCATGGGCCGCCAGTGCCCTGTCGTTGAGGCTCTCTGCGATCAGCCGGCATTCGGCAACGTGCTCCCGCGCTTGTTCCCTGTCACCCTGCACGAGGCAGATCCAGGCTCCAACCCACAGTGCGGCTCCTCGTTCAGGGCTCGGTTCGGTTGCTAACTTAAGTAGGCGGTCCAGCCATCGCCTGCCCTCGGCAAGGTTCCCGCCGGCCGTCCAGTGGTACCTGAGCAGGGCGGCGAGGTGCAGCCCCGCGCGTTCCTCCCCCGGAGTCGAGGCCGACCACTCCAGCGCAGACACAAGGTTCGGATGGTCACGCCGCGCCGCCATCAGCCGTTCGGCCTGGTGCGGGCCGCACCAATTCTTCACTGTGGCAGCCGCCCGGGTCAGGTAGTGGTCACGCTGGCGGCGCCGCATGTCCGTGGACTCCCCGACTGATTCGAGAAGCTCAGCACCATACTCGCGGAAGGTCATGAGCTGGCGGTACCGAACCCGGACGCTGCCTCCCGTTTGGGTGCCGTAAACGTTCTCGGCGACGACAAGCGACTTAGCCACAAGGTGGTCAATCAGATCGAGCACGCCTTCGCGTGTCAGCTGGCCAAACCCGCAAACCTCTTCGGCAGCCTCTACCTCGAAGCCGCCCGGGAAGACTGAGAGGCGCGCCCACAGCAGCCGCTCATCTGAACTGCAGAGTTCGTGGCTCCAATCGATCAGTGCCCTGAGGGTCTGCTGCCTTGGTAATGCCGCGCGGCTGCCGCCAGTCAGAATATCGAACCGCTTGTCAAGCCGCTCGATGAGTTGAACAACTGACACTGAACGCAGCCGGGTCGCTGCAAGTTCGATCGCCAAAGGGATCCCGTCCAGTCTCTGGCACAGTTGTGCCACAGCCAGCCGATTACCCTCGGTAACTTCGAAGGTAGGATCCACGCTACGAGCCCGGTCTATGAGCAGGCGGACAGCGTCGAAGGACTCGATTGTCATACCTTCCGCGGCTGTATGGACGGGAGCTGCAAGAGGAGGCACGTTGTAGACCTGCTCCCCGAAGATGCCCAGAGGCTCCCGGCTCGTGGCCACAATCCTCAATCTCGCAGCTCGATCAAGGAGTCGGGCGGCCAGGACGGACACTGCATCGAGTAGATGCTCGCAGTTATCGAGAACGAGAAGGAGATGCYGGTCCTGGACATAGTCTGCGATCCTCTGCAGGGATGACCGGTTGGACTGGTCCGGCAGCCGCAGTGCAGCGGCTATGTGAGATCCAACCATTGCGCCGTCCTCCACCTCGGCGAGCTCCACGATGAAGACACCATCGCTGAATGCCTTGCGGACCCGAGAAACCAACTCCAGCGCCAGACGCGTCTTACCGACGCCGCCAGGACCCGCCAGAGTCAGAAGCCGGGAGCGTGACATCAGCTCACGGGCTTCAGTTAGCTCGCGACGCCGTCCGATGAAGCTCGTCAGATGATGGCCGTCGTGTGAACGGCCGACAAGTGCGTCGGTACTCATGTTCCTCCTGTGATGCACAAAACAATACAGGTATCAGATGGGGTCATCTGACCCGTTTCTGCTCCACCGAAAAAGACCACACTGGAAGCAGTTGCAAGGATGCAACAGCGGCCTCGATGGAAAGACTGATGAAACACATAGGGACCCTTAAGCGCCAATGCCCACGCCGAGTACACCTCCCAGCGGCGGTATGCCACACAGCACGGGCACATTGCGGGAAAGATGCAACCCGCTCTCACCAGGTAACCACGGGATACTGTCATGCAGCACACGTCTGGCCCTACGGAGCACATTCCCATGCTGCGGAAGTGCCTGAAGGTTGTGGCAGGCACTCGGCTTATCGCTGAGCTCAGTTCCGGGAAGTCGCCGGCTGATCATGACAGCGACGACGTCCATGGCCAATGCACTCGAAGCCAGTTCGCGCCGAAGACATGAACAGGGAGAGATCCTTGCAGGCCCCTGGTCGGAGTCGCGTGAGCGCTGAAGCTCGAATTATCGATCACCTATAAATGTCTCCCGCATCGGGGCACTTGTGCGATGTGTTCATCATCCGCGAACTGGTTAGGCGTCCCCACGTCCGGCGACAGCAGCGCGAACAACAGGACCGGCCCGATCCACGTAAAACGACCGAAGCCGCTGCTCGTGCCGCCATCTAATTCCTCGGACCGCTTTGTCCCCAAATTTTTCTACGAGCTAGGAGAACCCATGTCAGTCACTATTGAGCGACCAAATGAAGTCGATCGAATGCGCTTCTTCATCAACGGAGAGTGGGCCGAACCCAGCACTGTCCGCATCCAGCACCAGATAGAGGCGGCCACAGGCGAGGTCATCGGTGCCGCAGCGTTAGGCTCGGAAGCCGATATTGATGCGGCCGTAAAGGCTGCGCGGGGTGCCCTCGATAACGGTCCCTGGGGCAGGTCAACCGCCGCCGAACGGGCCGCAACGCTCCGCAAATTTGCCGAGGCGCTCGAACGCCGTGCCACTGATACGTCAAAGCTCGTCAGCAGGGAAAACGGCATGCCCATCGGGTTGTCGCAGATGCTCAATGGCGGTGCCCCCTCCGCCCTTCTGAGAATCTATGCCGATGTAATAGAAGCCCTCCCTTTGGAAGAGGTACGTCCAAGCCAGGCAGGTTCAACAATCGTCCGTCGCGAACCAGTGGGCGTGGTCGGTGCCATAGCACCCTGGAACTTCCCGCAGGCATTGGCGATGTTCAAGATTGCCCCTGCCCTGGCCGCCGGCTGCACTGTCGTTCTCAAACCATCCCCGGAAACCGCGCTGGACTCTTATGTATTTGCTGAGGCCGCCCGGGAGGCAGGACTGCCCGACGGGGTGCTCAACATTGTCCTCGGCGATCGTGATGCCGGCGCCGCACTCGTTTCACACCCACTCGTTGACAAGATCGCATTCACCGGATCAACCGAAGCGGGCAGGATCATCGGCGCAGAATGCGGACGCCTTATCCGCCGCTGCACACTCGAACTCGGTGGAAAATCGGCAGCCGTTTTCCTCGAGGACGGCAGTATCGAGACCTTCCTGTCCGGGCTGGACAATGCCTCGTTCCTGAACAACAGCCAGACGTGCACCACCCAATCCCGCATCCTGATCGCGCGTTCCCGGTATGAGGAGGTTGTGGATGCCGTTGCCAGTTTTGCCGACTCGTACAAGCTCGGGAACCCTCTTGATCCATCCGTAACAATGGGCCCGATGGCCACCCAAGGGCACCTCGAACGGGTTTTGGGCCATATCGAAACAGCGAAAAGTTCCACTGCCCGGCTCGTTGCTGGCGGCGGGCGCCCGGCCGCGTTGGACCGAGGTTGGTTTGTCCAGCCCACCGTGTTCGCCGACGTTGACAACAATGACCGTCTCGCTCGGGAGGAAGTCTTTGGGCCGGTTATGGCGCTCATCCCGTTCGATGATGACGAGGATGCCGTGCGAATGGCCAATGACAGCAACTATGGCCTCGGCGGGTCAGTGTGGAGCGCCGACGAAGATCGGGCGTTGTCGGTCGCACGAAGGGTGCGCACCGGGACGATCGGCCTGAATTACTACACCCTTGACCTCGGTGCCCCCTTCGGTGGATTCAAAGACTCCGGCATTGGCCGGGAGCTGGGCCCGGAAGGGATCAACGCCTACCTCGAATACAAATCGATCTATGGCTCTTCCAAGTACCTGTCTGCCTGAACAGCATCCATCAAATACCTGTCGTGCGCTACGGGCACAAGGTCCACTAAGGGAGTTCGAATCTTGATGACAAATCCGACCAAAGTTGTCGACGCCTACTTTGCGGGAGTGAAAGCCGGGGACGCCAGCGCCGTTGCAGCACTGTTTGCACCTGATGCCCTGCTGATCAACGCCAAAGGAACCATCCGGGGCGCAGACGCAATAAAGACGATGTACGAAAACGGACTAGCTCCAGGGGCGATGACGCCAAGCCCACGGCCGCCAGTGGTGAACGGCGACCACGTCGCTGTCGAAATAGAGCTGGATGCGAACGGGGTTCCTCTCAAACTCGGCGATTTTTTCACGATTAAAGACGGCAAGATCCAGACTTTGACCATTTACAGCCTCACCCCCACCGACGCCAGCCTGTTCGACAAGGTGGGAGTGGACCCGGCCCAGTAACCGGAGGCGGACACACGCTTTCACTGGAAACCAGCAGGTCCAGCTGCCGATACCTTCCAAAGCAGTTTCAGCAACATTGATGAGGAGAACACATGAAGGTCGCAATTTTCGGCCCTGAACGCAAAGTTGGCATCATACGGAGCGAATCCGTGGTCGATGTCAATGCCACCTATGCAAAGTATCTTGCAGAGACAACCGGGGCGGCGCGGGCGCAGGCACAAGCCGACCTTGTGGTCCCGCATGAGCTAAGTGCTTTCATCTCGGAGGGAACGCGGGCCCTTGAGGAAGCACAAACCGCCGTGGAGTATCTATGGTCCGCAGCAGAGGACGACCGCGGTCTGCTGGGCGAGCAGCTCTGCTTCAAGTTGGGCGAGGTGGAACTTCACCCCCCGGTCGCCAAGGAGGCCCGTATTTTCTGCGCCTTGGCGAACTTTTACGACCACATGGAAGCGGCGAGCAAAAACAGCTCGGCCGGAGACACTTCTGAAGTCCTGGAGCGTCTTGTCAAGGGCGGGCCGAAGTACTTCCTCAAGGATCACCGCGCGGTTTCCGCTGACGGACAAGAAGTACGCTATCCCGAGCGGACAAAGCGCCTGGATTACGAGGCGGAAGTTGCCATCATAATTGGCAAGCGCGGGCGGGACATCCGCAGTAATGATGCCCTCCCGTATATCTGGGGTTACACCCTGCACAATGACTGGTCTGTCCGAGACAACGTCTCTTTCGGTCCCGACTTCATGCACTCAAAGAATTTTGATACCTCCGCCACCATTGGTCCTTGGATTGTGGCGGGGGAAGAGCTCGACCCTCAGAACATCCCGATCGAGTGCCGTGTCAACGGCGAGATCAGGCAGAGCGGCAATACGAAATCGATGGTGCACGATTTCGCTGCGTTTATCCAGCATTTGTCGGCGGACACCACACTGTATCCCGGTGATCTTGTCAGCAGCGGCACGCCGAAGGGGACAGCTATCGATTCCAGCCAACAGCAGCCGGACGGATCTCACCCGGAAACACTGTTCGTAAAGCCGGGCGACGTAGTCGAAGTGTCCTCAAGCCTCATCGGGACTCTCCGGAACCAGGTCGTCAAGGCGGCCAACTAAATCTTCAGTTCACGCGAAGTGCCGGCACGCGCAGGCAAGCCGACGTGACCCCTACAGATGAAGGAAGACAAGAAATGACCCAGAAGAAACAACATTCGGTCGGCGGCGTCCTCTACGACCGACCATTCAAAATCCGCCGTCTCAACCACTTCGGCATCAGCGTGGAGGACACCGGCGCCTCGCTCTCGTACTACACCGAGCTCCTGGGGTTTTATCAGGCGGATGCCCTCGACCTTCAGAAGTACGACCCGGGAGTGTGGCTGGACGGTCTGTCTGACACGAACATCTATTTCCTGCGCCACAACAGCGATCACCACACGTTCGTCCTGATGCCGCGGCCCTGGGTTGAGCACATGGACTCTCCGGCACGTGGCGACCTCACCATCAACCAGATCACCTGGCAGGTAGGGAGTCTCCGCGAAGTTGTCGAGGCCCGCCTGTGGCTCGAGTCGTTGGGCAACAAAATTGAGCGGTACGGTCGTGACCCGGGTTCCAACTGGCACACATACTTTCCCGATCCCACCGGACATACCAATGAACTGGAATACGGGATCGAACAGGTCGGCTGGGACGGTCGTAGCAAACCTGAAGTCCTGTGGCCCTGGGCCAACGAGCACCCCTCACTGCCAACCAGCTCGGAGGCAACCGAGCTGGTTGCCGCTGAATCTGACGGAGTCGATCTGACTTCCGGCTACCGCTGGATGGACGAACTGCCCAAGACCTTTGACGTCGGCGGCGTCCTGCTTTCTCGTCCGTTCAAACCCGTTCGCATCGGCCCTGTCAGCATCTTCGTTGAAGACGTGGCGGCTGCTGAGCGGTTCTATACAGAGCGGCTGGGCCTGGTCAAAAGCGAAGAGACCACCGTCGAGGGACACCGGGTCGTGTTCCTGCGCGCCAACACGGAACACCACAGCCTCGGTTTATTTCCGCTGGAACTCCGCAAGGTGTTGGGGGTCAGCGAACATAGCACCTTGCTGGCCTTCGGCATCCAGCTAGGCTCCTACGAACAGCTCCGAGCAGCGCGAACTTTTCTCGAAGAGCGCGGAGTGAAACTCATTGACCTGCCACAGGAAGTCCACCCGGGCATCGACTACGTCATCCATGCAGTCGATCCGGACGGGCATGCCATGCAGCTGTACTACTACATGGAACAGATTGGATGGGACGGCCAGGCCAAGCCGGCGGCCCAACGGCGGACCGTGGACCCAGACAATTGGCCCGAGGCACTGGAGCCGTTATCCGACACATACGCGGGAGAGACGTTCTGGGGACCCCTCGGATAGGCCTTCAAGGCATCCTTGCGCTGCTGCGCCAGCAAGGCGCGGCTGAAAACCTGCGGCAGGAAGGTGTGATCTTGGAACACTATCCAGACTGGAAGCGGCTCATCGGGGCACACGTCGAAGTCCGCCGCCAGCAGCAACTTGTCAGGCATGGCGTCGTTGACGATGCCATGCCTGACTCCTCAATCGTCTGGCTCGCGGCCGACGGCATCAATCCGCGGACGATGTACGAGGCGGCCGAAGGCTACTCCGTTTGGGTCGAACCGCAACAGCTGAGCGGCGAAGCCAGCTATCGCATGACTTCATACCAGCTCCACCCGTAGACGCCTTGAACTCGGGTAGCCGTCCACCGCTATCCCGGAGTCAGGAGACTGGGCCTTGTGAGCACAGTCCCCTGACACCGCCCGGATAGCAGTCCCAAACCTGCAGGACAGGCTTCCCCGACCGCTTTTTACAGCGGAGGAGGACCCTGAAAATTTCGAAAAACTTCCACCTTGGCGGGCCGTCCAAGGTGCCTTTGAAAGGAACGGCATGAGCCGGATAGTCATTAGCGGAGCCTCAGGAGACCTGGGCCGCCGCGTCACGAAGCTGCTATTGAAGAACACAGCGCACGAAGACCTCACTCTCGTCACCCGCACGCCTGGGAAGCTGTCCGATCGGGCAGCGCAGGGCATTCGTGTCCTGCAGGGGGAATATCAGGACCGCGAATCACTCGACGCAGCCTATCTCGGCGCTGAGACGCTGTTTCTCATCAGCGGGCTCAACCTGGGCCGCAGAATCGCAGAGCACCGCAATGCCATCGCCGCAGCGCAGCGGGCCGGTATCCGCCACATCGTCTACACCTCGGTGAGCGGTGTCCAACCCAATAATCCAGCGATGTCGGCCAAGGACCACTACCAAACTGAACTAGACCTGCGCGCATCCGGCTTGAAATTCACTTTTCTCCGCAACGCGCTGTACTCGGAAATTGTCAGCAGCATCCAAATCGCACCGGCGGCGGCGTCCGGCCGGCTGGAAATGGCCACCGGCTTCGGCAGCCTCGCTCCCGCAGCAAAAGCAGATGTGGCAAGGGCAGCGGCGGCCGTACTTCAGGACCCCCAGGAACATGAAGGAGCTGTCTATGAAATCACGGGGCCCCAGCTGCTGAACTACGAAGACATTGCCCGTATCGGAGCGGAAATCTACGACGCCCCGATCGCATATACGCCGGTCACCCCGGAAGAGCGACAGGCGTTTTTCGACTCCATAGGGATGCCTCGAACCTACGATCCGAATATGCCCCTAAATCCAGACGGTCACCTTTGGGCCAGCGACGAACTCGTGACAGCAGACATGGCAGTTGCCCAGGGCTATCAGGCCGTCCTGTCCCAGCACGTGAAGCAGATTACAGGTCAGGAGCCTGAGACCCTGCGGTCAGTCATGGAGCGCGTGAAGTCAACGCGCTACGACCTCATCGAAGAACCGGTCTAAGAGCGATTTCCCGCTAGTACCCCCAACAATCAGGGCGGGCCCGACAACAACAGGCTACGCGCCAGGCCGACCGCTCAAAATACAGAAAGAAGTTTCATCATGGGAGACACCAACGGAACGCAAGGCGTAGCCGTCAACGACGTGCCGGCATACCCGGACGTTCCAACCTATCTGAATGTCCTGGGGAGCCTGCACATCTGGGAAGGGGACGGGTGGAAGGCTGAATCGCTGTCATGGAAAAAGGGCGCCTACATTGCATCCAACCTCAGCGGCCTCCCCGAAATCACTTTCAGTGGCCCCCACGCCCAGGAGTTCCTTTCACGCCTCAGCATCAACAACGTGTACAAGTGGCCGATCGGCACCTCAAAGCACCTTGTCATGCTCGATGAAAACGGATGCATCGCCAATCACGCCCTCACAGTCCGGGACAGCGAGGAGTCCTTCCGCCAATTCGCTTCCATGCCCTGGCCCATGTTCAAGGCTCCTGATCTGGGTATCGACGTCGATATCAGCCTCAGGAACATCTTCCTGTTCCAAGTTGCCGGCCCCACGTCGCTGCAGGTTCTGGAACGGCTTCTGGGCGACCAGGTACGAAGCCTCAACTTTCTGGACGTCAAAAAAGTCAGCGTCCCTGGCATAGATGAGGCCGTGGAAATCGAGCTGTCTCGAATCGGAATGTCCGGCACCCTTGCCTATGAATTGAGGGGCCCACTCGAGCACGGCCCGGCCATCTTCGACGCCGTCTACCAAGCGGGTAAGGATTTCGGACTCAAGCGCCTTGGCTGGCGGACCTACGTCGTCAACCACACAGAAGGAGGGTTCCCACAGCAAGGGTGCACCTTCTTACCGGCCGCCTATGCCGATCCCGCATTTATCGCCCACCCCGTATTCGGTGCCGGAACACCGGTTTCAAATACCCCCGGAGGTCTGCCAGGCAGCCTCAGTCCTTTGGATATGAGGGCGCGGCTGAGGACTCCATATGAAGTGAACTGGGGCTGGATGGCCAAGTTCGATCACGATTTCATCGGCCGTGAAGCCTTGGAGGCCGAGTCGGCGAATCCCCAGCGCAAAACCGTGGTGCTCAAGTGGAACAAAGAAGATATCCTCGATGTTTTCGCCTCCCAATTTGAGGTCGGGGAAGAGTACAAACACTTCGAGTTCCCAACAACACCCCAATCCCCCGCAGGGGGGCACGCTGACCTCGTCACCAAAGACGGTAAGCCCGTGGGAGTCTCATCGCTGGCAGTCTATTCGTACTACTACCGCGAAATGATCTCGCACACGACCCTGGACCTTGACCAAGCACACATCGGCAATGAAGTCATCGTGCACTGGGGCGACCACGGATCCCGGATCAAACCCATCCGTGCAACGGTCGAACGCTTCCCATACCTCGACCTGCCGACCAACAAGGACTACGACATCGACGCAATTCCGGCCAGCGTGCCTGTCCATGAGTAGAACAAGGTACCCCGGCTTCCAAACAACAAACCCTAGCAGTTACCCGCTGCACAGAAGGTAAGAGCAAAACAATGAAAACCTTGCCCATCAGTCGCCAGCCCGAGGCCCGATCAACGTCTGACGCAACTTTCGTGAAAAAGGAGACGGTTGGACGTCTCCTGATACAGTGCCCCGATCGACCTGGAATAGTCAGCGCCGTCAGCAGTATCCTGTCGGACTTCGGGGCGAACATCGTCTCCCTGGACCAGCACTCCACCGACCCGACCGGCGGAGTATTCTTCCAACGCACCGAGTTCCACCTGGAACACTTCGGCGCCAGGCGCGCCGAGCTGGAGGAACAGATACAAGCGAAAATTGAGGCGCCCTACACCGCGGAATGGCAGCTGACCAGCGCCGCACAACGAAAACGCGTCGCGATTTTCGTATCCAAGACCGACCATTGCCTCCTTGACCTGCTGTGGAAGCAACGACGAGGTGAACTCCAGATTGACATTGCGATGGTTATCTCGAACCACTCAGACCTTGCCGAGGACGTTCGCTACTTCGGGATCCCATTTGTGCACGTTCCTTCGAACGCCCAGGATAAGAGCGCCATGGAGCGGACGCAACTGGAACTACTTCGCGGAAACGTCGACCTCATAGTGCTAGCCCGGTACATGCAGATCATCTCCGACAATTTT
Source organism: Arthrobacter sp. P1_C12_2 (assembly GCF_056406415.1). Classification (NCBI taxonomy): domain Bacteria; kingdom Bacillati; phylum Actinomycetota; class Actinomycetes; order Micrococcales; family Micrococcaceae; genus Arthrobacter; species Arthrobacter sp. P1_C12_2. The sequence goes on from NZ_JBFUAF010000014.1 coordinate 66,863, forward strand.
CTTCAAGAAGTCGGAGTCCCGCTGATCAACATTCATCATTCCTTCCTTCCGGCCTTCATCGGGGCAGGACCCTATCAGAAGGCGAAAGACCGGGGAGTGAAGATGATCGGTGCAACTGCGCACTACGTCACGGCTGATCTCGATGAGGGACCCATCATCGAGCAGGACGCTATCCGTGTTGACCATGCGGATTCCGCTCAAGAGCTGATGAGAAAGGGCGCTGACGTCGAACGGCGTGTGCTCACCAGGGCTGTCGCATGGCACTGCGACGACCGCATACTCCGGCATGGTAACCACACCGTGGTCTTCTGATCCCGATAGCCTTCGTGCGGACAGAACGAACGAAATTCGCGCCAATCAAATGACTGAGTTCCCGAGGAGTGTGTCGCTAATTAATTTTCGGCACACTCCTGGGACCGAAGTTAACTGGAACTTAAAGCCCTGGCGATGTTGGGGAGCGGGAAACAAAGTGGYAAAGCCAACGCTTCCTGGTTACGACCGCGCACATAGTCCCCTAGACGAGTAGGGAGATTCCTTAAATGGGCGCGTGGCAGGCATCCTCGACGGGACTGACTCCTTGCTGAGAGGCGACAATGATTTATGAAAACGTTGAATTTCACGTCCGCCATGAAAACTTAGGCAATGTAGATACTTCCTTCGCCGCGACCAGACCCCTGCTGCTCGCGTCTGCCAAATGTCAAACGGCAGAGCTCTTTCAAAGTGTAAATGAGCCCGGGAGTTATCTACTTCGCCTAGGCTGGGAGAAGGCGGAGGACCGACCGGGCACGTTTCCCGGCCGTGTTCCAGCGACGGTGTTCACCCAGATGGTGACTACCTATGACATGTCACCACTACGGCAGTCAGTGCCTGGACCGGATCAGCAAGCGGCCGAAAGCTCCGGGAACGACACCATCCGCATAATGCCGTCAGCGAATGGCGAAGAAACGTGGGGCGCCCCCGCTCTGTCGCGAGTTCGAGAGGTTCTGATCTCCCTGGGGGAGGGCCATCTTAATCCAACCGAAGCCGAGAACTTCAGATATTTCTGCCGCCAACTTGCCCGTTACGATTCTACCCGCAGCAATCCCATCGTGAGCGTGGTGGACCATGTAGGCAATTATTGGCGCAACTGGCTTTTGATGATAACTCGCACAGGTCCTTACCGTCCTTCTACACTGCGGAAATTGCTAGCGGCCCTAGATCCGTCTCATCCCATTTCACAACGAATGCTCACACTCAACCTCAGAATGCTAGAGCGAGACGGCCTTATCGCACGCGATGTTATCGACGACGAACGTAGGCACGTGGAGTACTCATTGACCGTCCTTGGCCGAGGTTTATCCGACAGGCTCCTGTCGCTTATCGATTGGATAGACCAACACGCCGCGGAAATTGAAGCTTCCAACGCAGCATTCGGGGAATTACCAGTCGAAGCTTAGAGTCGCTTGATGACATAACAGCAGGCTCTACCCAACGAGGGACATCTCGTTGCGGCCCCCGTCTGATGGTCCGAACCGGAACTGCAGAAGCATAGTTCAGAAGCCCCTTCTGGAGCTCCTTCCCCTGCCCTTCTAAGGAGCCGATAATGAGGATTCCGTCAAGCTCCGGTGAAGTCCCGATGTGGCATAGCGAGGCCGGCTCACTCCAGCTTGGCGTGGCGCACATACTGGTAGACGGTCTCCCTGCTGATCCCGTAGTCACGGGCAAGGAGGGCTTTCGGAACACCAGTGCCAGCGCGCTGGACCAGTTCCGCGGCCCGTTCCGAAGTGAGGGTCTTTTTCCGCCCTTTGTAGGCGCCGCGCTGTTTGGTCAGGGCGATGCCTTCCCGCTAACGTTCCCTGATGAGGGAGCCGGCGAAGGCTCCCATTACGGAGAGCATGAGGTTGGCCATGGGGGAGTCCTCGCCGGTGAAGACCAGGCTCTCCTTGACGAACTCCACCCGTACGCCTTTGCGGGTGAGGCCTTGAACGAGGCCACGTAGGTCATCGAGGTTGCGGGCGAGCCGGTCCATGCTGTGCACCACTACGGTGTCCCCGTCCCGGGCAAACCGCAATAGCTCGGTGAGCTGGGGCCTGGCCGTGACCCGGCCGGAGGCTTTGTCAGTGAAGATCCGGTCCAGAACCTGGCCTTCGAGCGGGCGTTTCTCGTTCTGGTCCACAGTGCTGACGCGCACGTACCCGATCCGCTGTCCGGCCACCGATTGCCTCCAACCCTGAACCCGGCAGGTTGAGTTCTAGGCTCGTCTCAGAAAGAAGTCTAGATTAGCCTCGAATTTTGTCAGGTTGGCGTGTACCAACCTGACGTCAGAGACATCCGTAGATTTGCGGCGAAGTTGCGTGTTCCACGGGTACGGCCTATGTCAGGCAGGCACTACGACGACCCCTTCGCGATAGTCGAAGGCGCGGCGTGCACTTCCGATGGTTATCCATAGGACAGTCTTATCCTCGGTGAATTCGTCCACAGTGGCTGGATATCGAAGGGACGAGCTTTCGGCTTCAACGGATCCCGCGAAGCCGCACGGCGCATGGCCGGCGGCAACCGCGGCGGGGTTATCATCAACATCGTCTCCACTGCCGGATTCACAGGGACAGCCCCAGGCCTCTCGGCCTACGTCGGATCCAAGCACGCCGTCCGCGGCATGACGAAGCAGATGGCGCTCGAATTCGCACCCCTCGGAATCCGTGTCCTCGGCGTCGCACCCACCTTTGTACCCACCGAAGGCAACATGGCCGCCGCGGCGGGGCACCCGTCAACGGAAGAATCGAGCCAGACCATGGCGGTGATGACCAACAGCCTCATCGGCCGCGTCGGGACCCCGGACGACATCGCGCGGATTGTCCTCTTCTGCGCGAGCGATCTGTCCACCATCATGACCGGAAGCACCCTCCTAGCCGACGCAGGGCAAACTATCTGAGCGCAACCTTCCACCACGACCTCAGCCCCTGTTCTGGTGCAATCCCCGCTCGTTCAGAAGAGTCGATAGTGGATCTTCCGTCAACCAAAAACGCCCTGACATGCGTCAGGTGATCTGCGGCTCGGATACGGCACCACGGGCTTCAACAGTCGGCTGCGGAGTGGAGGACCCGTTTTGGAATCCGGGTTTGGCCTTTTGACTCATGTCATGTCAAAGGGCAGTGTTTTATATGCAGTTTCCCGGTTCATGTTCCAGCCGGCGACGAGGCCGGAGCCGATCATTTGGTCGCTGAGGCGGGCGAGGCGGTAGGCGGGGTCGGTGTCGAGGGCTAGTTGGAGGAATTGGTGGGCTTTGCTGCCTTTGCCTTCCCACCAGTTGATGTAGCCGATGGCGGTGAGGACGGGTGCTGCGTGTTCTGCGCTGGTGCGGGTGTAGGCGTGGAGGAGTAGTTGCTGGGCCCATTCGATGCGTGACCATTGTGGGGCTGTGTCGGTCTGGGCGAACAGGACGTGCTGCATGGGTTCGTCCACGCCTGGGATGTCTGCGATGAGTCGGTCGCGGATAGTGGGGAACTGCAGGTTTGCAACCAGGGCGTGGCAGTCGTCGTCGCTCGGGAAAGTCTTGGAATCGAGCATGTCGGCCCAGAGCCTCCTGCCTTCCTGCAGCGCCGTCTCAGACTGTTGGGACCTGATGGCTTCCATGTGGTGTTCGACGGCGGTGGCCTTGGCTTCTGCCTGGCTGGTGGTTGGGAGGGTTATGCGATCGGTGGGTTCGATGAAGCTGCCGCGGTAGATGAATTCTGCGTTGATGGCGCTGGTTTGGGTGGAGCTGACGGGTAGGGCGAGGCTGGTGCCTGGTTCGCCGTCGTACGGGGAGAAAGCTGTGTCTCCGACCAAGAGTCCGTCCCGGATTGTGATGCCTTGTTCTGCGAGGACCCCGGTGAGTGCGGCGATGGTGGCGGCGTGGGGTTTGGCTGACCCGAGCCTACAGGGTTCGCTGGTGTAGACGGCAAAGAGGATGGACGCGGCGGTGGTGTCGCTGGTGAGGTAGTGGGCGACGGTGCGTGCATAGGCGAGTTCCTGGCCCGTCTGGCGGGGGAGGTCGATGCGGAGGGTTGCGCCGATGCTGTTGTCGTTCAGGGTGATGCAGACAAGGCTTTCCTGGGGCCAGAAGCCGAGGGTGTGCCCGATGAAGCTGAGGACATCTGATGGTGTTTTGATGGTGAGCTTTTCCATGATCCGTAATTCCCCTTACCCGTGCGTTGTTGTGTTTTCTGCGGTTGGTCGTGGGTGCCGTTCTGGTAGGGGACCATCCGCTGGGCTGAGGGGCCGGAGTGCAACTTGGGGGACCGGCCCTGGGGCCGAAAACTTCCTGGTGGAGCGTGTGTCCTTCGTTCTGGAAGTTTTCGGTCGCCCGGGGTCGGCGCAGTAGCGCCCCGGTTGCGCGGAGGAACCGCCCAGCGATCATGGGACTTAGCAGAATGACAGGCAGAGGTGATGCGTTTGCTTATCCATCGCCGGGCAATCGGCAGACTGCATGACTCCTGGCCGGCCCTCAAGTACGTGAAGTCGGGCGCTCGCCGTGCAGGTCAACGGGTCCGATAAGAAGCCCTAAATTGTGTGCGTCTGATGACGCCCAAAGCAGAGAAAACGGCAACTAATGCGCCGATGACGGAGACATTTAGCAAAGGCGATCGAACGCGTCCACGGGAACGCACTGCGGACCGGAATAGCTCCCGTATTCCTGCGCTCATATCAGTTCCGGCGGTCGGGCTCTCTGGCTAGGCCCCTGTTAGGATCGACGGCGACCGCCCTCTCGGTTGTAGCCGACCCGTTGTCCGAAGAAGTTTCAAGCGGTGAAAACCAGCCTGTTGACAATGTCAACACCCTTCGCCCCTGACTGGGTCGAACAGCCCTCGGACTGCTTCGAATTCCGCATGTTCCTAGAGTTTCCAGTGTTCGCAAGGGCGGGAATGCAGTTCGAGTCCCACCTCGGGCACGTGTTTTCCCTGTTCAGGGGCTTGCGGGCCGCTGAATGTGTACAAATCTCCTTCTATGGGCCCCTGCGGGGGCCCATTTTTGTTGGTTGCGACTGGTCTGGCGGCTCCTTCTCTTGGCCGGGACGGCGGTGTTGCTCTGTACTCCTTCATGGCGGGGAGCGCCTGGAACTGCATGACTTGAGATCAAATCCTTGTGGCCATCCCTGTCGGGTATTGCGGGCGGGGTATATGCGAATCCCTGATACCTGTATCTGTATCGGATTTCTCGCAGCGCCATTGCGGGCGGATGGTGTCGCGGTGGGGGACCGGCTTGCGTGTGGCAGATTTAGCTGGAGGGGGCAGGCTGATCGGGGCGGGCCAAGTCGGCCTGGAGCGCGCGGATGAATCGGCGATTGGCCGACCGGGACGAGACGAAATCGGTCGGCCATGCCTCTCAAGGCATCTTCGGTTCCCGTCCCGAGGTCCTCTGACGGTGCGGGAAGGGTCTACTCTCGGACGTATGGGCAGCGATCCCGTGCCGGGGAGGAGGTTCCCGGACGCTCCGTCTTACGATGTGCACCGCCGCGTCGTGGAGACGTACGCTCGCGACCTCCTGAGTGGCAACAGCCTGCTGGACGCCCTCGCCAAGCGGACGAGCCGCGGGGGGCGCAAGGCCGAGTTCGATTTCACGGCCACTCCATACAACTTCTGCGAGGTCCTCTGCGTGGCGTCCCCGGAGACTGCCGTGGCCCTACTCGACGCGGGGATCACCACGGCGGACGAGGCCGTCGCGTTCCTCGAAGAGCAAGGGTTCGATGATCTCGTCGAGGACAACCACGACGCCGCGGAGGCCGCGCTCCGCTGGGCGGCGATGCCTTCGGAGGTGCTCGACCGCTTCCAGCACTCCCCACTGTCCTTCTATGAGGACCCGGAGGGCTTCGGGGAGAAGCTGGGGGAGGACCTGCTCGGCAAGCTCCGGAGGAACAAGACGGTTTGGGCCGCCGTGCAGGAGCGCAGGATCGATCTGCGAGACATCCTCCAGATCGGCATCTCACGGTTCCTCGACGCCGAGGACGACGAGGGTACCCTGAGTGGGCTGCTGGCCAGCCTGAAGTCGGACGCAGGCCAGCCAATCCGGGCCGAGGACATCAGCGGCTGGATCGAGCATTTCGGGATCGGCCCGGCAACCCCGAACGAGGTCAAGACAGGCGTCTACCGGCTCGCTGTACGGCACGGCGGCGACTTCGCCGCGCAGATCCCACGGGATGCCCGCACCATGAGGCTGGCCAACGGCCTCTCGCGTGCCGCCGACGGCGAGAGGCGCGGTCTCGACGTCGAGCGTCGCCTGATCCTATTCGGAGCGCAGGTCTTGGCCGGGGCCTCGCGTCCGGCAGGGCTGTCAGCCTTGCCGGACGAGCACGACCTGATGAGGCTTGTCGACGCGGGGATCACCGCCGAGCAGGCGGCCGAGGGGTACCTGAGGGGGATGAGCGCAGCCCAGATGGTAGCGGTGCACCGGGACGGCACAGTCCCGGGCGTCTCAGGCGGCTGGATCTGAAGCCATCCCCGCATGTGAAGGGGCCCGAGCGCCGTGCCCGGTGGTAGACAGGGGCCGCGGTGGGCACGTGAATGAGGGCTTCGAGCATTACATGCGCACGAAATAGTCGGCCGATGTCTACCTGACCCGGACCGGTCTGGACTGGTTGGTTGTCCGCCCCGGGCTTCTTCGCGACGAGCCTGGTGACGGCCGAGTCAAGGCTGGGCTAGCGGTCGAGTACGGCGATGTTCACCGGGACAATGTTGCAGCATTTATCGAGGCCGCGCTGAATAATCCGGCGCTCAACCGGACCATTGTTGAATTGATTGATGGGCAGACGCCCGCAGACGAAGCGGTCAGCCAGCTCGTGAGCGGGACCGCCCCGCGGCAAATCTAGGGATGCTCGGCAGGTTGAGGTGACAGTTCTGGAACCTGGGTACCCTCTTTGCCTATTTCTGCTGACACCCGTCCTGCAGCCACACGTTCAGTCGGACAAAACCCGTCCCGGGATGGGCGAGGACCAAGCCCGGAATCGAGGCCCGCCCAGCCTGGGCCCGACCACCGCCGCCCGTTACCCTGATCAAAGCATCACGACTACGGCCAAGGGAGTGAACGTGTCAGGAAGCAATCCAGACCCATATGAGGACAAGATCACTGGCTTGGAGCCGGGAGGCGGAGCCCCGCCAGGCGAGACCCCACCGGGCGAAGCCTCGACGGCCGGGCCGCAGGGTCACGATGAGAACGGTACGACGAAGGGTGCCCAGATTCTCTGGATGGCCGGGATCGCGGCCGTGGTCCTGTTGTCGCTACTGGACTTTGTCGGTTACATCGTGGGATTACTTGACTAGCGCGCCCTCGGGGCTGCCGGATCGATCACGGACAGATCACCCAGCACCGTGAAAGCGCCGATAATGGACCCTTCGACAACCTAGCTTGACGTAGTATCCGCTATCGGCCGCAGGAACGGACTCACAGACTCCGGTAGTGACAGACCCAGGTCCCTTTGTCAGGCCGGGAGAGCAGCTAAGCAGAACGATGGTGCAGTCAGTGCCTGCACAAAATGCCCCGTTCCTAACGGGGGGAGCGGTGCCGAGCATCAACTGTGAAGTGCGTCATTGGTGCGGTTAACGGGCTATGTGGTTATCGAACTTAAAACGGGCAAGTTCCAACCGGAGTACGCCGGCAAGCTCAACTTCTACGTAGCGCTCGTCGACGACACCCTTCGGCGCGGCCACCACAACGAAACCATCGGCATCCTCATCTGCGGCACCAAGAACAACCGCAGCGTCCGGTACAGCCTGGGACGCTCCACCTCACCCATGGCCGTCGCCACCTACACCTACGACAAGCTCCCGGCTTCCGAACAGCAGGCTCTCCCCAATGAGGGGCACTTCGTAGCCGCCCTGGAATGGGCAGAAGCAGGCTCTGACACCGACGACAGCCAATAATCGCTCACATTGGGAAACTCACACCCGCCACGGCGTGCTGACTCCGCCAAAGCAACATCAGGAATTGTCCAAAGCTCTTTGGACAATTAGGCCCGCGCCTACAGTACGAGGCCTTCCCCAGCGCCAACCACGCGACCGCGGAAATGAATCCTGTGCCCGTGATTCCAGCCCCGGCCGAAGTCCAGAATCCCGGTTTGGGACCAGACACCCAGGGCCGGTACGGCGAAGAGAGGTTGTAGCTTCCGACGGTCCAGCCCAATTGTCCAGACACAATCTGGACAATTGGGGCCGAATAGCCAGCAGTTTCCGGGGGAGAGGCCTGTCGGGGGTTTATGTTGGTCCCGGGGAGCCACGCCATCAAGACCGGTGCGGGTTTGGCCCGGCCAGGCTCCGGGCGGCCTCGGCGATATGTTCTGCGTCGATGCCTGCCCAGGACAGGAGCTCCTGCCCGGTTCCGGACCCGGGCATGCCGTGCACGGCCAAGTGCGTGATGGACAGGTCACCCGGCGGTGCCGTGAGCAAGGCATCCTTGACCGCTGATCCCAGGCCTCCCTCGGGGCGGTGGTCTTCGGCGACGATGACGCGGCCCTGTGTCTCGCCGGCGGCGGTGAGCAGTGTTTCTGCGTCTATGGGCTTGATGGAGTAGCAGTCGATGACGCGGGCCTGGATTCCGTCAGCGTCGAGGATGTCTGCCGCCTTGAGCGCTTCATGAAGGGTGACCCCTGCCCCGACGAGGGTGACGTCGTCGTTGCCGGAGGACCGCAGGAGCTTGGAACCGCCGACCGGGAACTGCTCTGAGGCGCCGTACAGGACGGGGTAGGCGCCGCGGGTGGTCCGGAGATAGCTGATGCCGGAAGTTTCCGCCATGCCCTGCACCAGGGCGGCTGTGCTGGTCGCGTCGGCAGGGTAGAGGACGGTCGAACCATGCACGGCCCGGATCATCGCGAGGTCTTCCAGCGCCATCTGGGAGGGGCCGTCGGCGCCGATCTCGACGCCGGAGTGCGAGCCGCACAGGCGAAGATCGGCGCCCGTGATGGACCCCATGCGGATGAAGTCGTAGGCGCGGGTGAGGAAGGCCGCGAAGGTCGACGCGAAGGCTTTATATCCCCGGCTGCTCAGTCCCGTGGCGGCGGCGATGAGCTGCTGCTCGGCGATGTACATCTCGAAGAACCGGCCGGGGAATGCCTTGGCGAATTCGTCCGCATGGGTGGAATTGCTGACCTCACCGTCCAAGGCAACAACGGCGGGATCGATGCCGCCGAGTGCTGCCAAAGCGTCGCCGTAAGCCTTTCGCGTGGCGACCTCTTCGCCCACTGCGTAGCTGGGGAAGGTTGCGCCGGGAGCGTCGATGCGTGCCTTTGACCCTTCTTCCGGAAGAGGGCCCCGCAAGGTCAGTGTCCGTTGACCGCCGAGTTCTGCAATAGCCTTCTCGGCCATGTCGGGCGGTAAGGGTTTTCCGTGCCAATCCGGACTGTCTTCGATCTGTGGGAAGCCTTTGGCCTTGATGGTCTTGGCGAGGATGACCACGGGCTTGCCTTCAGGTGCTTTCGCCGCAGTGGAAAAAGCCGTGTCAATCATGTCGAGATCGTGGCCGTCGATGATGATGGCCTGGGCGCCGAAAGCCTGGACCCGGCGGGCATAGGACTCCATGTCCCAGCCGAGTTCGGTCTCGCCCCGCTGTCCCAGCCGGTTTACGTCAACGACGGTGACCAGGTTGGTCAGGCCATAGTGGGAGGCCTTGTCCAGGGCTTCCCAAATGGAGCCTTCCGCCATTTCGCTGTCGCCACACAGCACCCACACCCGGTAGGGGAGCCGATCCAGGTATTTCCCAGCGAGGGCCACTCCGACGCCGTCGGGGAGTCCCTGCCCCAGCGAGCCTGTCGCGAAATCTACCCACGGCAGTGCCGGCGTCGGATGTCCCTGCAGGCGGCGGCCGATGCGGCGGTAGCCGGTCATGAGCTCATCGTCGGAGACGACGCCGACGGCCTTGAAGACTGAATACAGCAGGGGAGAGGCATGGCCTTTGGAGAAGATCAGGTGATCGTTGGTGTCCAGGTCCGGGTTGTCCCAGTCATAGCGCAGATGACGGCTGATCAGGACAGCCAGCAGGTCTGCGGCCGACATGCTCGACGTTGGATGGCCGGATCCGGCGGACGTGCTGGACCGGATGGAGTCCACCCGGAGCTGCGCAGCGAGTTCAGCGACCTGTGAGAGGTCCTCGCCGACGTTTTCGTGGTTTGCCGCGGGCATGGCGGTGTCCTTCGTCGATGGAACTTGCCGGATCCCTGCAGGGTCTCGCCGGAGGAAGAGTAAGTCAAGACTCTCCGCCCAACACCGGCGGGCCCCGCCGGCCCGGATGCGGCGGTGCATCCACGCAGATCGATCCCCCTGGCTGGACCGCGCGGTGCCATCCCTCCCGCCATGCGGTCAGGCAGGGCCACCCGGAGTGCAGTCAACGGGCCACTGCGCCATCAGGCCTACGACCGGCAAGCTCAATGCCGGGGCACCCTGGCCGTGCGCTGCTGCCCGTAACACCGTCAAACCCAACTTCTACGCCCGCCATATCAACGACAGACTGAAACGAGACCGGCGCAGCGACGCCATCGACATCCGCCTCCGCAAGGCCAGGAACGACCGCAATAACCAGCGCAGGCTGGGACGCCCCACCTCCCTCCGGGCGTCCGCCTGCGATAACCTTCCCGTCCAAGTAGCCAGTGCTGCGGGTCAGGCTGCCAGGACTGGCGACAGGGCCGCGGATACCGTGCGCGACTTGTTGGCGGGTTCTGCCCGGCGTGACTGCGGAACCTGGCCAACCGTCTGAACCAGCCGCTGCAAGCGGCGGCTTAAACCCCGGCGTTGCTCCGACTCCTTGACTTTGCCCCGGCAACGCCGCCGAATCTGATACCGCAAAGGGTACCTGGGTGCCGGGACGTGGGACAGAATGGGTCTATGGTCCGAATCGCAATCATAGGCGGCCACGGAAAAGTGGCTAGGGAACTCTCCAAAGTCCTGGCTGCGGACGGGCAGGAGGTCACCGCCATCTTCCGCAACCCCGAGCACGCGTCCGACGTCGCGGCAACCGGCGCCACCCCGGTCGTCCTGGACGTGGAGAATGCGACGACGGCGGAAATCGCCGAGGCGCTCTCGGGTCACGACGCCGTCGTATGGTCGGCCGGTGCCGGCGGCGGAAACCCGGGGAGGACCTACGCCGTGGACCGTGACGCCGCGATCCGCTCGATGGACGCCGCTGCCCAGTCCGGCGTCGGCCGCTATGTCATGGTGTCCTATCTTGGAGCCGGACCGGACCACGGAGTGCCCCGGGACAACCCCTTCTTCCACTACGCGGAGTCCAAGGCCGCCGCTGACTCCTACCTGCGCGGCACCAGCTTGGACTGGACCATCCTCGGCCCCGGCGCGCTCACGGACAAGCCGGGCAGCGGCCTGATAGACGTCCACGTCAACGAACCATGGCAGGCTGCCGAAACCGCCCGCGCCAACGTCGCCCTCGTCGCTGCGGCCGTCCTGGAGCTGCCCGCCGCAATCGGCCGGACTATCGGGTTCCGCGACGGCAGCCAAACCATCGCTGCAGCCCTGCAGGCGTTGGCCTAGCCCGTTCGGGGAAAGTGGGCACAAGGGGCGGCTGGCACTCATTATGGACTTCTGCTCGCCACGGTGGTCGCTGAAATGCATCACCGTCATCCACCACAACCTCATGGAGCCCGCGGAGAACGGCGCCTCAGGCTTGGCGATACGGCACGGTGATACGGCACGACGCAGGCAGCTTCGGCCGGGCACACAGGGTGGCTGTGTATCCGGCCGTGTACCGGATCCGCCCGCTGGCGGATCCGGAGGTGGCTTACGCCGCCAGCGGCATCGCCTCATGGCGGGCCTCGACGACGAGCGACTGCTCGTCGACCGAGACGGCCACTTGGCCGCCAGACTGAAGGTCCGACGCCACGAACAGATCCGCGATCCGGTCGTCCAGCTCGCGCTGGATCACACGGCGCATCGGCCGGGCTCCGTATTCGGGCTCGTAGCCGCGTTCGGCGATCCAGTCGACAGCCGTTTCGCTGACCTCGAGAGTGATGCCCTGGGACTGCAGGCGGGCTTCCGTCTGGTTCAGCATCAGCCGAACGATCCGGCGCAGCTGCGCCTGGTCCAGCTTGCGGAACAGGACGATCTCGTCGATCCGGTTGAGGAACTCCGGCCGCATCGTCTCGCGCAGCCGGCCCAGCACCCGGTCCCGCAGCGCCTTCTCTGAGCCGAAGCCGTTGCCCTCGTCGGCCTTGGATACAAAGCCCATCGCGCCGCCCTTGCTGGCCAGGAACTCCGAGCCGAGGTTGGAGGTCATGATGATCACTGTGTTGCGGAAGTCCACCATGCGGCCCTGTCCGTCGGTCAGCCGCCCGTCGTCGAGCACCTGAAGCAGAAGGTTGAACACATCCGGGTGGGCCTTCTCCACTTCATCGAGCAACACCACGGAGTACGGGTTTCGACGGACGCGTTCGGTCAACTGCCCGGCTTCGCCATAGCCGACATAGCCCGGAGGGGCTCCGACCAGCCGGCTTACGGTGTGCCGTTCGCCGAACTCGCTCATGTCGAAGCGCACCATTGCATTCTCATCCCCGAACAACGACCCGGCCAGCGCCTTGGCGAGTTCGGTCTTGCCCACACCGGTCGGGCCGAGGAACAGGAAGCTGCCGACGGGCCTGTCCGCGTCCCCCATGCCGGTGCGGCTACGCCGAACCGCCTTCGCGATCAGCGTCACGGCGTCGTCCTGCCCGACGATCCGCTGATGCAGTTCCTCCTCGAGCCTGGCCAGGCGTTCCCGGTCGTCTTCTGTGAGCCGGCTGGCTGGGATTCCGGTGGACCGTGAGATGATCCCTGCGATCTCCGCTTCGCTGACGACGGCCTCAGCGCCTTCGGAAGCCTCAGGTGCACTGGAAATCGAAGCGGAGAGCTTCCCGCTCACTGCGTCGATCTCATCCCGCAGCCGCGAGGCCTCTTCATAGCGTTCCGTGGCGACGGCGTCGTTCTTGGACTTTTCCAGGGTTGCGAGCTGTTCGCGAAGAACAGCCACGTCGGTCTGTGAGCCGAGTTTGATGCTCAGCCGCGCACCTGCCTGGTCGATGAGGTCGATGGCCTTGTCGGGTAGGAAACGGTCCGTCACGTAGCGTGCGGAGAGTTCGACGGCGGCGCGGATCGCCTCGTCGGTGTAGCGGACGCCGTGGTGTTCCTCGTACCGTCCGCGCAGGCCGTCGAGGATCTGTACGGCGTCTTCGATGCTCGGCTCGCCGACCTGTACGGGCTGGAAGCGGCGTTCCAGTGCCGCGTCCTTTTCCACCTTTCGGTATTCGTTCAGGGTGGTGGCGCCGACGAGATGAAGTTCACCACGGGCCAGGCGCGGCTTCAGGATGTTTCCTGCGTCCATGCCGCCTTCCCCCGCGCCGCCGGCTCCGACGACCGTGTGAAGTTCGTCGATGAACAGGATGATTTCCCCGGCGTGTGAACCGACCTCGTCCATCGCCTTGGTCAGGCGCTCCTCGAAGTCACCGCGGTACCGCGTTCCGGCCAACATGGCCGGCAGATCCAGGGCAATGACGCGCTTGCCGCGGAGCTGTTCGGGCACGGCGCCCGCGATGATCGCCTGGGCCAGCCCTTCGATGATCGCGGTCTTGCCCACGCCGGCTTCCCCGACTAGGACAGGGTTGTTCTTGGTGCGCCGGGCCAAGATCTCGATGGTCTGCTCGATCTCGGCGCTTCGGCCGATCACCGGGTCCAGGCTGCCTTCGCGGGCACGTGTCGTGAGGTCACTGCCGTAGGTGTCCAGGGTCGGGGTGTCAGACCCGGCGGCAGCTGCCTGCGGCCGTCCGGGCTCCGCGCCGGTCGGCGTGGCCCCACGCCGAGGGGACTGCTCGCGCGGACCGGACTGCAGGGACTCCGGCGTCACCCCGGCCGCGGCGAGCACCTGCCCGGCCGGGGCCTCCTGGTTGACGACGAGCGCGAAGAACACGTGTTCGGGATCGATGTAGGTTGAGCCGAATGCCCGGGCAACCTGGTAGGCGTCGAGTAGGGCGCGCTGGGCCGACGGTGTCAGGGCCGGCGTCGTTTCCGCCCTGGCGGTTGCCTGCTCCGGGAGACGCTCCTCGGCCGCCGCGGCGATGGCAGCAGGTTCCGCGCCTGCGTGCCGGATGTAGTCGGCGGCCGGTTCCGTCTCGACCATGACACGCAGGACGTGCAGCGCGTCCACATGGATGTGACCGTGCTGCGCGGCGAACTGTGCGGCACGCGCGAGCACGTCATGGGTGCGCCGGCTCAGCAGCCGGGTGATGTCCATCGGGTGCCCGGGGCCGGCCGTGCGCTGGCCCTGCAGGTAACGGGCAAGGAATTCGTCGAACGAGCCGTGGCCGGACTCGGCCGGTCCAAAAAATGCAGCCATGAAACCTCCGTATGAGAGTTGAGTGTACTTGACTCAACGCTGGGAAAACGGATTTATTCCCGGGTGCAGCAGTGGGCAGGGTACGGACCCGGGGAAATCGGGGCGCCCCGGTGCCTGGGCGCTGCTCAGCCTCAGGGCGAAACCCCGAGCGAGATCACTTCTGGCCATCGTCCCGGTGGGGAACGGCAGCCCTCCTGACCGGCCCCTTCGGCGGGTTGTTCGGACTAGAACATGCCTACTGGGCCATCTCCCCCTGGGTCCTGATCCCGCATCAGGGGCTAGCTCCGCCCCGCACTATCTGGCGTGGACTGGAACAACTGACCGGAACACGGGTGGGCTGGGCCCACGGCAATCGCCGAACCATCGCTTCGGCCGGCACCGCCCTCGCTGCCCTGAAGGCCGCCGCGGCCACAACAGCCGTCCTCAGAACGGCACGAACAATAGGCCGAGGAGCACGAAACAATGCTCTCTCCGCGACTGGGGGAGCACTAGAGGACGACTAGTGGTGCACTCTATACACAGGGAAGATATTCACGACTCGGCAGATACTCAACGTTGGTAGACGCCAGGCAGGAACTGAACAATGAGAGTGGGACTGCGGCTACAGGGAACCAGCTGCTGGACCGTTGTACTGGACGGGCGGACTGTAGTTTCCGCCGCTCGGGAGGTGCACGCGGGCAGCTTGTCGGATGCATTGGAGTCGTCCCTGTCCGGGCTCCGTCGGGAGTTCGGGTCAGGCATCACGGAGATCACTGCCGACGTCGGACGGGTCTTGGTGGAGCGGAAACTGGCAGACGTGGTCGCCATCCGTATTTCACCCCGTCCCCCCGCGGACGACTTTCACAAGACCGTGCTGCCAGCCCTTGTTGAACCGGCAGTGACCCGGACCGTGCATGTCCGCGGGGGTCACGACCTGCGGGGACGGCCTCTGGCCCGGTTGGACCTGGAGGCGTTCCTGGCCGATCTCCCCGGCATCCTTGCCGGTGACGTGCGGAACGTGGCCATCACTTCCGTCGGTTCGACAGCGTCAAAGGACCATGAAACGCGCATAGCCGATGCCATCCTAAGCAACGACAGAGATATGCGGATTAGTATTTCCAATGACTTCTATTCCAGCGTTTTCCGGGACCGCGACTACACGGCCATCCTTAACAGCGCCCTGATGGAAACGGGGGAAGAGCTGGCTGCCATGCTTGAGGAGGCAGGCCGGCGCCAGCTCCCGACCACCCTCTTGTCGTTTGCAAAGAACGACGGCGGCCGCGCACCTCTGTCACGGCTGGCCTTGGCGCCTGTGCACGGGTTGCGCGCCGAGCCCGCGATGGGAATCCTTGGCGCGGCCACGTTGGCGGGAATGCCCGAAGGGGAGGTCATTCTCTGCATGGAGGCCGGGGTCAACGTGGGCCACACCCGTGGAGGCCTGCCTGTCACCAGAAGCCTCATTCGCCAAGGATTTGACGCAAGCCTTGCCAGCAACGCCGCCATTCTGGAGCCGTACACCGTCCACCATCCGGTTCGCACCGACATCCCCTCCGTGATTGCCGACCTCCGCGAGTGGCAGCAGAGTGCGCTGCCCTTCGGGCTGGTGCCCACTCTGCCGGCGGTGCAGGACGCCGCACTGGAAGGATCTGCCGTGGCCCCGCTGACGGCGTGGATCGACAGGCTCGAGACCGTTAGCGGCCGGGTTGACTTGAAACGCGTGCAGAACCTCGCCGAAGAGGACGCCCACTCAGCGGCGGTCCAGTTGGGCGCCAGCCCCGGGCAGACCTACATCGTTGAATCGAACGTCTTTGCCATGCCCTACGGCAACCCCGGAATCGTTCGAATCCGGGTCCAGGCGGCAGGAGAAACGTCCGCCGCTGAGGAACACGTGCTGCCCGCAGCCGCGCGAGGAACCAACCCATGAGCACCGTACTCACTACCGAGGACGTCCGGAACCTCAGAACAGGTGCCCACTTCCTGGCCTGCACCATCGACCCGACGGCCATCTACGTCTACGCTGAGATGATCCAGCGGGCGATGGAGGACCGGTCATTGGAACTCATCACCGTCGACGAGCTTGCTCCCGACGATCTGGTTGTGGCGGTCGGAATGGTCACGCAGGGCCTTTTCATCGCCGACATGCCTCCCGTGGGCGATGAGTTCCTCGGCTGCATCAGTGCCATCGAGGCCAGTCTCGGCCGGAAGGTGAGGGCGATCTATCCGCTCGCCGCCGCCAACATCAATGGAATCGTCCCCCTCATGGTTGGGCTGCAGTCCTCGCTGCCCGTCATCGATTCCGACCCCATGGGCCGCGTTTTCCCCTTGATCAGCCAGACAACTCTGAACATTGGAAACGTGGCGATCGGCCCTATCGCGCTCATGGGGGTAACCGGGGAGCGGGCGGTGGTTGAGGTCGAAAGCCCACAGCGGGCCGAGACACTGGTGCGTGCACTGGTGACCGAACTCGGCGGTTGGGCAGCCACCGCCATGTATCCGTGTTCCGCACAACAGCTGAGGGAACATGGCGTTCATGGCTCCATCAGCCGGATGATCCGGATCGGGCAAATCCTCGACGCGAGCACCTCGGTTGATAGAAAGTTGTTGTTGCTCGCCGATCTCCTCGGCGCCACGCGCATCGCCCGGGCCCGAGTGAGCCACATCGAAAGCCTTTCCCGGCCCACCGATCTCGGCTTGCCGGCGCAGCCGTCCAGCGTAACGCTCGAAGACGAAACCACCGGACGCATCGTCCGTCTTGAACTCCAGAATGAGATCCTGCTGGTCCTCGTGGATGGTGAGATAACAGCCGCCGTCCCGGACATGGTGACGCTACTCAATTCCGAGCAGGGCACGGTGGTCAACCTCGACGACGTCCAGGTGGGCGACGTCATCGACATCGTGAAGATCACGGCAGCGGCGCAGTGGTATTCGGAGGAGGGGCTTGATCTCACCGAGCCCAAGGCCTTCGGCATTCCGATCGCCCACCCACGGCGGCGACATGCGTAGATCGAAAAATGAAACCCGGCTCGATGTCGCTGCGCTATTGGCGCACGGTTCCCTCCGTGGTGCCACGCCGCTATATCTCACTCCATCCAGCGGGTTGATAGAAAGTGTTGTTCTCGTCTCCCAGCTTGAGGCAATCCGGCAGGTGCGGCCCAACACTGTGGTGGTCCTCTCCTCAGAGATGGGATCAGGGGGTTGGCTGGTGTCCGCGGCGCTGCGCCATGCGTGGGAGCGGCGCGCCAGCGCCGTCGTCGTGGCCGGCAGCGCCTATGCAAGCGCGGCGGTCGGACTGGCGGAGCGGTTGGGCATCACGCTGCTGGCCACTGACGGGGAGCCTGCAGCGCTTGCCTTGGCACTGGCGGCCGAGATCGGCGCGGCCCTGTCGGTGGTCGATGCGGAACTGGCCAGGGTCGCCCGGACAGTCGCAAAGGACACCACCCTCGGTGACGTCCTCAAGACCATTTCCAGGGAACTGGACGGGGTCGGAGTTTCGCTGGAGTACGACGGCGTGGTTCTGGCCTCCGTCGGGCTGCCTCCACGGGAGACTGACGAAGTCATCAACGTGGAAGTCGGCGGGGCCAACAGCGTCGTCCGCTGCACCCTCACGGCCCGCGTGCCCACTTCCGGCATCCACAACCTGCGGCTAGTGCGCTCAATCCTTGAGGTGGCCACCCCCGCGGTGAAGGCTGCCTGGCTGTTGGAGGAGCTACTTGGTACTGCCCGGGCCGTTCCCACCGCGGCGATCGCCGGGTTGGATCAGGACCCTGCCGCGTCGGGCGCGGAGTTCGAGCAAAAACACCGCCATCTGCTGACCCAGTTGGGCTGGCGCGAAGGGGAGCCGTACGTGGCCGTGTGGCTCCGCAGCGGGCAGGTGCAAGACCACCGGCCCGAGTTGACGGCCGTGTTGCGCCTGCTCTGGCGCAAGGTCACAGCACGCAGCCCCTTGGCTGAAGTTCAAGGCGGTTGGCTGACGCTCGTACCCGCCGGGGATCAGGACGCCTCGACCCAGCTCGAAACCCGAATCAGGACACGTCTGGGGCCAGCTCTTGCCGAGCTTGGCCTGGTGGCGGGACTGTCCCGATGGCAGGAGGATGCCCCGGCGCTGGCGTTGATCGTGCGTGAGGCGCGGCTGGCTGGACAATCCGCCCGGTCAACGGGGCCCGGCACGGTTCTAGGCTTCGCCAGCCTCGGGGTGGTCGCGGCCACGACCTTCGTCGACATGGACGCCGTCGCGCTCGTGGCAGAACTATCACTGCCGCGACTGATGAATTCCCCGGACCGCGACGTGATCATTACGGCAGTGGCCGCCTTCCTCGATCACCGCGGCTCAGTCAGCCTCGCTGCCAAATCCCTCAACCTGCACCGGAACACCCTGCAGGCCCGGCTTAACCGGGCACGGGAACTCGGTGTCCCGCTTGATATCCCCTCTGAGCTGCTGTCCGTCCACCTCATCGTCAAAGTGCTGCGGCGATCTATGCGAGACAAAACGACTTCCGAAGACACCCTCGAAAACCAGAAAGAACTCCCTGAGTTCCCAGTCCGATTCCATCAATGATTGCGCCGAGGATTTCTGGCTTCGGCCAGCGCTTAAAACTGCCCCCATCGAACGCCGGGCACGAGCACGGCGCGCGTCTCCATCCGTCAGCAGTCAGTGACGGCGGTCCATGCCTGAGCCCGACCCCGGTCCGTGCCCCGGGCTGTTCCACGGACACGGACACGGGCCCAGACGCGGCAGGGCTAACTTATTTCGACGACAATCTTCCCTGACTGTTCGTTCGACTCCATGTAGCGGTAGGCATCAAGCACTTGGTCGACGTAGGTGCCGAGGGACTCTCCTCCGACAGGGTCGAAAGCGACCCGCACGCCCTTGCCATCGGTGGTGCGGTCGATGACCTCGCCGAGGTCGTCGACCCCCACGAGGGCTACTTCGTTTGCGCCGGCCTCGAGGAGGAGCGATCGCTTCTTCTCTGACCGTGTCGTCGCGACCACCTTCGCCCCAAGTGCGCGTGCGATCTCGATGGCACCAAGCCCGGCCGAACTGGCGGCGGCAGTGACGAGCACTGTGTCTTCGCATCCGAGATTGGCTGCCTCTGCGAAGGCGAAGTAAGAAGTGAGATATTGCATCCAAACAGAGCAGGCCTGGGCATCCGAAAGTTCCGGTGGAGCAAGGGTTAGGTAGTCTGCCGGTAGGACAGCTGTTGTTCCCTGCACGCCGTCGGTTGCGGTGAAGAAGGGAATGCTCGTGACGCGGTCACCGATGTTGAAGGCTGTGACGTTCTCGCCGATCTCGGTGACGGTACCCACTGCCTCGGACCCAATGCGCGAGGGGAACGCCGGGATGGTGTAGTGCTCTCCGTGGATGAACATTAGATCTGCCCTGTTGAGTGCGAATGCTGCGACGTTGATGCGGACATCGTTTTCCGCGACTTGACGTGGAGCAGCAGCTTCGACGGCCAGCACTTCGGGGCCGCCCAATCTGCGGAAGACAACCGCGGATTCCGGCCTGCTCATCGCTGGACCAGCGAGAGGTCGGGCTTGAGGGGGGACAGCAGTCCGATAGGGACATAGTAAGCGTGGGTCATCATGGGCTTGATACATAGGGTCCGTCTGGACATAGCCTTACCTCCGTTTTTGCTTGGTGCTATATGCCACGTTCGATTTTGATTGGGTTAGCCGGCGCTGATACCGCCGGGGTTATGGGAAGGATGCGGTTGCCCGTCCCCGCAGTGCTGGTGACCGCGGGGGTTCCCTCGCCTGCCTCGATCACGGAATGTCAAGGCAAGCGAGGGCATCGGGGTAACCTCCGGCCAAAGATGCCCTAGGGTGGAGGGGCTCTGTGACGCGCAAGCAGTCGGCGTGACGGGCAGTGCAATGTATTTACGAGGACACCGTGGTCATCGACACCATGTGCTTTGGCTCGAGAGCCGGGAAGAACCGCTGGCGTTCTTGGGCTGTGGGCCCGTCGTAGCCCAGGCGCTTGCTGTGCGTCCAACCGAACCGACGAACCGAATCAACGAGCTGCTCGGCGTGTTTGAGCGGGGCCACAGTCGCGTCGATCACGGGTACGCCAATTTCCTCTTGGACCGTTCGGAAGAATCCGAATTCGGCCGTGCAGCCGAGGATGACGACGTCTGCGCCGTCCTGCTCCACGGCCTTGCGGGCTTCGGTCATGATCCGCTTTTCCGTGAGCGCCGGGTTCTCCTGGAAGTCATCGACGCCCATCTCGAGCACGCGCCATGAGGCAAGACGCTCTGATGCGCCGCAACGATGGACGTTCTCGGCCATCTCGGGAATCCACTTTTTCCGTCCGACGAGAATGGAGAATCGCTCGCCCAGACTTCCGGCGATGCTCAGCGCCGAGTGCGCCGGGCCTACAACCACCATGCGATCGGTGATTTCGCGTGCCGCCCGCAGCGCCGGGTCGTAAAAACAACCGATGACGGCGGCGTCATAGCCTTCTTCCTCCGCCCACCGCACCGTTCGCAACAGCTGTGGAAGCATGAGTGCCTCGAAAGCGTTGTATTCAACGTGGGAGGGGCCCTCTCCGTCAAGGGAAACGACATCAACTTCGGTACCCGGACGGACTATCTGGCGGAAGGAGTCCGCCATCGCTCGATTGTACACATCGGTGTAGAGCGGGTTGATCCACAGGATTCGGGCGTTCTCCGAGAGATCGTCAAGATTGTCGGTGGGGGTGATCATTCCAATTCACTTCCTTCGGTTTCGGGCAAGAACAGGCTGAGGATGACCGTGACAAACAAGAACATGTTGATAAACAGAATTGTCGAGGTGACTCCAGTGGCGGAGGCTAGGAGGAACCCGACAAGACTCGGTGCGACCGTATTTGCGACGCGCTGACCGAAGATACCGAACCCGTAACCTGAGCCACGAAGGGCCGAGGGATAGAGCTCGCCCATCCACGTGTCCCAGACACCCCAGGCTCCCAGAGCGAAGAAGGCCAGAGAGAACATGCCCACATACATCTCGGTCTCGGTTGAGGCTGTCGCGAAGAAGAAACCGCCGCCAGCCGCGGCGAGGACATAGATCGTGAATATCCATTTGCGTCCAAAGCGTCCGGTCAGGTAGGAGGCCGTCATGTATCCCGGGATCATGAGGACCGCGCTCAGGGCAATGAAGGAAAAGCTTGATGAGGCGCTCAGTCCTCGCCCCTGAAGCAATGTTGGCATCCACGATTGAAGTCCCCAGTAGCCCCAAGAGAAGGTGAAGTTGATGAGGACTTGAATGACCGTGATCCGGCCCATTCTCCCCTTGAAGAGGCTCCAGATGGACTGCTTCTCGCCCTCCGACACGGTGAAAATGGTGCCACGGGAGATGGGGCCTGCTCCCAGACGGTCGAGGACATCGTGCGCGTCTTCATTCCGCCCCCGCCTCGCGAGCCAGTACGGGGATTCCGGAACGATCTTGTACAGAACGATGCCCCACAGGCTGGCAAGTGCGCTAACAGCAATGACCCAGCGCCAGCCGTGCCCGCCGATCAGAGCAGCGGTGCCGAGGGCGGCCAGGATACCGATCGGCCACCCTGCGGCAAGATAGACCGTGGCCTTTCCGCGGACCTTAACCGGGAGCAGCTCTTCAAAATAGGGGAAAGTCACAGTGAAGACGCCCGAGAACAACAGCCCGGAGAGGAAGCGAGCCACCGAAAGGGTCTCAAAGTTCGGTGCGAGACAACTCAGGAGCGTGAAGACGCCATAACCGGCGAAGCTCCATGCACACGTGGATTTCCTCCCGATCCGGTCAGAGATGGGCCCCCAAATTAGTGACCCGGGGATCATGCCCAGGAAGAGCGCCGAGATGGCGATTCCTACCTCCGTCATGCCGACCTGCAGGCTAGTAGCCAGATCACCAGCAACGTAGGTGAGCATGAGCATTTCCCAGGCTTCGATTGCGAAAGCGAAGAAGAGGACCGCACAGATTTTAAAGTGGATGGACCCGAAAGGCATGTCGCGGAACGCGTGCCCGACGGCCATGGAGCGAGGTGGGCTCGCCGTCCCGGGCGCTTGCCCTGAAATGAGTGGGTCGATACTGGACATGTCTTGACCTCCGATATTTTGGACAGGATAAGAAGTACACGCAGCGGTTCTGTGCACGGAGAACAGTCCGGATATCAAGGAATTCACCTCGGAGCAGCTCACCCAAGCCTCCACTCGGAGTAGGTCTCCTAATCCCCCGCCGAGTGATTGCCCTCACACTACAAACCAAGAGCGCTCAGACGGTGTTCACTTTGCACTTCTTTGATTCGCCCGTTTGGGCGGAAAGCACTGCTCTTGTAAACGCGCACCCTCTGCGCAGGTCAAAAGGGCTTTGTTTTTGGTGACATTGGGCAGGCTCTATCCGCCGTTATTGGCTTTCGGGCTGGTGCCAGGCGTCCTAGAGGTATCGCCAAAAGGGGGCGCCGGCCAGGTTCGTCTCCAGCACTTCTGCCTGCCCCGGGCAGAATGACCCGTGCCACTACAGCCCATCCGGGAGCGCCTTCGTTGTCGCACTGAGGAGGACAAGCGCCAATTCATAAACCTCACGCCGCCGGCGCGCCGAGCCCACCGGCCTCGACAGTTCCAGTGCCCGCACACCACTGCTATGCACTCTGCCCGTCCAGGTGCAGCCGAATCATGCAGTATGCCCATCATCTTGGTCGGCCCCGTCTGTACCGTGATCTCCCACACACAAAGTTCCATTCCAAGACCATGAGGAGATACACATGCCGAACTACAGGGTGTCGATGGATATCGGCGGAACCTTTACTGACATTGTGGCGTACGACCAGGACGCCGGAACCTACGCGGCTACGAAAGCATCCACCACGCCGGGGAACCTGAGTGCCGGCGTCATCGCAGGCCTGGAATCGATAGTTGATGATCTATCGGACATCGATTTCCTGGTCCACGGCACCACCCAGGGCCTGAATGCGTTCCTAGAACGTCGTGGGGTTCCCGTGCTACTGCTGGCCACGGCCGGCATCGAAGATACCTATCACATCGCCCGCGGCCCCCGTCTTGAGCTCTACAATGCCCAGTACCGCAAGCCTGCCCCGCTGATCGAGCGCAAGGACGTCATCGGCGTCGGTGGCAGGCTGGACAGTCAAGGCCAGGAACTCGTGCCCTTGGACGAACTGGCAGTCCGCCAGGCCGCGCGCCGGGCAGTGGAGGAGGGCTACGGCGCCGTCGCCGTTGCGTTCCTGTTCAGCTACAAGAACCCCTCGCACGAACTCCGGGCCCGCGAAATCTTGATCGAGGAACTCGGGGAACAGTTCACAGTCTCCCTTTCGCACGAAGCAGCCAAGGAATGGCGCGAATACGAGCGCACATCCTCCGCCGTCGTCGAGGCCTACACGGGGCCGGTCGTACGCAACTACCTCCTGGACTTGGAAGAGAAACTTGCTGACCGGGGAGTGGAAGCCCCGCTGCACATTATGCAGTCCTCCGGCGGCGTGCTTACCGCTGAGTCCGCCCGTAAGCGCCCGCTGCAGACACTGCTTTCCGGCCCCGTCGGCGGTGCCATGGGCGATGTCGAACTGGCGGGCGTCTCGGGAAACCGCAACCTCATCGGTGTGGACATGGGCGGCACATCCTTTGACGTTTCCTTGGTGGTTGACGGCAAGCCGGACGTCTCCATGGAGGCCCACCTTGAAGGTCTGCCGATGCTCATGAGCGTCGTGAACATCCACACAGTCGGCGCCGGCGGCGGCTCCGTCGCGTGGCTCGAAGCCGGCGGCCTGCGGGTGGGACCGCGCTCCGCGGGAGCCACCCCAGGACCGGCCTGCTACGGCCGCGGCGGGACGGAACCCACCGTTACCGACGCCAATCTGGTGCTCGGACGAGTCGACCCCGGCTGGTTCGCCGGCGGACAGGTGGCCTTGGACCGTGAAGCCGCGATCACAGCCCTGAAAACGGTAGGTGACCAGCTCGGCCTGGACCCCATCGCCATGGCCGAAGGCATCTGCGACGTGGCCAACTCGCAGATGGCCCAGGCCATCCGGACCATCACCATCTCCCGGGGTATCGAACCCCGCGACTTCTCCCTCGTGGCCTTCGGCGGAGCAGGACCCATGCACGCCGTCTTCCTCGCTAAGGAACTTGGCATCCCGGAAACGGTCGTTCCCCGCTTCCCCGGCGCTTTCTCGGCCTGGGGCATGCTRCAAACCAACATCCGTAAGGACTTTTCCGAACCGTACTTCTACCTCGACG
The DNA here is from genome assembly GCF_056406415.1 of Arthrobacter sp. P1_C12_2. Classification (NCBI taxonomy): domain Bacteria; kingdom Bacillati; phylum Actinomycetota; class Actinomycetes; order Micrococcales; family Micrococcaceae; genus Arthrobacter; species Arthrobacter sp. P1_C12_2. Next base: position 91,357 of record NZ_JBFUAF010000014.1, read on the forward strand.
AAGACATCGACGTGGCAGACATGGCCGGCATCCTGCGCTCCATGGAAGTCGAAGGCCTGTCGTCACTGATCTCGGAAGGCGTCCCGGAGGAAAGCCGCGCCACCACGGCGTCCGTGGACGTCCGCTACCAGTCGCAGGAGTTCTCCCTGAACGTTCCGCTGACGTCCGCTGACGAACCCGGGTCCCCGGACTTCGTCGCCAACCTCGCTGTCCGTTTCTCCGCGATGTACCACGAGCGCTACGGCCACTCCAATCTCGGCGCCCCGATCGAAATCGTCACGCTGCGCACGCAGGCCGTCGGCGACCTGGGACGGCTGGAAGCTCCGAGTTACGCAACCGCACAGGGCCCGGAGTTCAAGCACGAAATCCGCCGGGTGGTCTTTGACCACGTCGAACACGACACCACCGTGGTCCGCCGTGACGACCTCGGCGCCGGCCACACATTCGAAGGACCCGCCATCATCGTGGAGCAGACCGCCACCACCGTGGTGCCCCCCGGGTTCAACGTCAAGGTCGACGAGTTCGGCTCCCTGGTCATCCGCTCTGAAGACGTCGAAGGAAACTGAGGTACCAAAAATGACAATTACAGCAGTCAAAACCCTTGATCCCGTCACCGTGGAAATCATCCGCAACGCGCTCACCAGCGCCGCGGATGACATGAACGCCACCCTGATCCGCTCCGCTTATTCACCCATCCTCTACGAGGGCGGGGATTGCGTCGTGGCCCTCCTGGACACCGAGCACCGCGTGCTCGGACAGTCCGCCGGTCTGCCGCTGTTCCTAGGCAATCTGGAAACCTGTTCCATCGCCGTGGAGGAGATGTACGGCCGCACGGTCTGGCAGGAAGGGGACATCTGGATTCTCAACGACTCATACCTGGGCGGCACCCACCTGAACGATGTGACCATTTTTGCTCCGATCTTCGACGAAGGCGCGGTAGTCGGATTCGCGGCCACCCGAGCTCACTGGATGGACATGGGGTCCAAGGATGTCGGTGGTTCGATGGACTCGACGGACATTTTTCAAGAGGGCTTCAGGATGGGGCCGGTCAAGCTGGTCGAGGCCGGAGTTGAGACTTCTGTTGTGGACCTGATCCGGACCAACGTGCGCTTCCCTTACCAGACCATTGGTGACATGCACGCGATGATCGCCGCCCTCCGGATGGGGACCACCCGAATGAAGGAGCTCGTGGGCCGGTACGGGATGGAGCAGCTCGATGCCGCCCGGGATGAGATATTCCGCCAGACGGAGGAAATCGAGCGTGCGACCGTACGCAACATCCCGGACGGCATCTACGAAGCCGAGGGCTTCCTGGACAACGACGGCATCAATCTGGACACTCCCATTGCGATCAAGCTGCGGATCACCGTAGCTGGCGACACCGTTGACTTCGACGTCACCGGATCGGCGGACCAGACCATGGGGCCGGTCAACTGCGGCGCCGCCCAGGCCGTCTCGGCGCTGCGCGTGGGTTACAAGCTCCTCGTCAGCCCGGAGTCCAACTCCAACGGCGGATCCTTCCGGCCAATGACCACCCAGGTACGGTCCGGCTCAGTGCTCGGCGCCGTGACGCCAGCCCCGTGCCAGTGGTACTTCTCCCACCTCGGGCTTCTGATCGACCTCGTCTCCAAGGCAATGGCCCCGGCCATGCCGGAACGCGTCGCCAGCGCCAGCCACGGTGACTCAATGATCATCACCGCCGCCGGTTTTGACACCCGTTTCGGCCGGAACTTCGTCACCATGGAAGCCACTCTGGGCGGCTGGGGTGCCTGGCAGGGCACGGATGGTGAATCCGCCATGATCAACAACGTCAACGGCTCACTCAAGGACCTGCCCATCGAGATGCTGGAGACCCGCTACCCGTTCCGGATCAACGAGTACTCCATCCGCCCCAACTCCGGCGGCCCCGGCCAGTACCGCGGCGGCAACGGCGTGGTACGCGAATACGAATTCCTGGCCGACTGCGTGGTCGGGCTCTGGTTCGAACGGTCAAAGACCCCCGCTTGGGGGCTCTTCGGCGGATCGGACGCCCGGGGCCCCGAAGTTGTGATCAACCCCGGCCGCCGTGATGAGGTCCGCACCCTGAAGGCGAACGCCCACAAGGTCAAGGCCGGCGACGTCGTCCGCCTCGCCGTGGGAGGCGGCGGCGGCTTCGGAGAGGTCTCCAAGCGCTCCCGCGAGGACATAACCTACGACATCGTCAACGGTTTCATCACCGAGGACTTCGCCAAGACGCACTACGGCTACTAAGCACCGCCAGCGGATGGGTTCCCATCAAGAAAAGAAAGGACTCTATGAGTTCCCAATTTGAATCCTTTGACGACGTGTACGCTCACGCCCAGGTAGCAGTCGGTGTCACGCTCTTTACCGCCTCCGTCCTTGCCGATAATGGCACCAGTATGGCCCGCGTCTACACCACCCATCCCAATGTCTATCCGGTGGGCGGGAAGAAGACTCTCGCCGGGGACACGAACCGGGTGTGGCTGGAGCAGGTGCTCAATGGACAGCAGCCGTTCCTGGGGGCGGATAAGGAAGCGGTCCGCGCATTCTTCTTTGATTCGGCAACCATCGAGTCATTGGGCTGCGGGGCCATCGTCAACGTTCCGGTCCTAAGCAACGGCCGGACTATCGGTTCCATGAACTTCCTCGCACCTGAGGGCAGCTACGACCAGAATTCGGTGGACGCAGCCGTGGACGTTGCACGGCGGTCCGTCCATCTGCTCGAAAAATCCCTCACCGCAGCCAACTAGTTCCTTCACGGGCGGGCACCAATTGGGGGCCCGCCCGCGGGGGACAACAGGAAGGAACAGCACGTGACCACTCGGGGAAGCCTGACAATACGGAACGCCCTCATCTTCGACGGTGAATCACCCGACCTGATTGAGGGTTCTATCAGCATCCGGGATGGCCGGATCACTGCCGTAGGGCGGGAGGTGGAAGAGACCGGCGCTGTCCTTGACGCAGGCGGCCGAACCGTGATTCCAGGACTTATCGATGCGCATTTTCATGCCTACGCGCTGAGCCTGACGTCCGCCAGGAACGAGACGGGGCCACTGAGCTATTCCGCACTTGCCGGGGCACGGCGCCTCGCGGCTGCCCTGCTCCGCGGGTTCACTGCGGTTCGTGACGTAGCCGGTGGTGACGTTGGCCTTGCCAGCGCCATCGAGGAGGGTCTGTACCCCGGTCCGCGCTACTTCTTCACCGGCCCGGCGCTAAGCCAGACAGGCGGCCACGGCGATATCCGGGCCGCGAACCACGGAGGATGCTTCCATGGCGGGCACATGTGCGAAGTGGTGGACGGCGCCGATGACCTGCTGCGGGCCGTGCGTCACCGATTCCGCACAGGTGCCTCCGCTATCAAGCTAATGACCTCCGGCGGGGTCGTTTCACCGGTCGATCCGATTCGGGTTCCGCAGTACAGCGCGGCCGAAATCCGCGCCGTAACGGAGGAGGCTTCCCGCCGGGGCAGCTACGCCACGGCTCACGCATATTCGCCCGAGGCCATTCGCCATTCAGTACTTAACGGGGTTCGCTGCATCGAACACGGCAACCTGCTGGATGCAGAAACCGCCCAGCTAATGGCTGACAATGACGTCTATCTAGTCCCCACCTTGGTGACCTACGAAGCCATGGAACGGCGCGGCACGGAAGTCGGCCTCACCGAAGCGGGAGCGGCCAAGAACCGGGAAGTTCTAGAGGCAGGGAGGAACGCCGTGGCACTGGCCCGAGATGCTGGGGTCCGGATTGGGTTCGGAACAGACCTCATGGGTGAACTGGAGGATGAGCAACTGGCCGGACTCCGCCTGCAGTGTGAAGTGCTTGGCGTGTACGGCGCACTCCGGTCGGCTACATCAACCAACGCCGCCCTGCTTCGGCGCGGTGACCTTGGACGCATCACCCGAGGGTCCTGCGCGGACTTGGTGGTCCTGGACGGGAATCCCTTCCACGACCCCTCGATCCTCTGGGACGAAAGCAAGACGCGTACCGTTATCAAGGACGGCCAGATCATCTCCATGGGTGCCCTTTGGGGTGCCAGGGATTTGCCGCTAGACGTTCCGGTTGCCTAAGAAAGCGGCAAAATAACCGCTAATAGGCGGAGGGCTCGCCAAGGCTGAAAATCGGAGCAATGCGCCATAACCTCACACAATATCCGCTATCGGCCGTCAACTCGGTTGTGCGTAATGCTTGCTGGCGCCCTCATTTGAGGGCCGATAGCGGACCTTTTGTTTGGCGTGGCAGCGGTGCGCCTGATGCTGCGGCTGACCGGAATTCCGTTCCGAAAGCCTCCTGGCACAGAATTCAGAACAGCCATCTCGACTCGGGGAGTGGGGCCGCAATGATCTGAACTAGCCAATCTTGGGGTGTACACCGTCCACACTTCGGGCCCCGGATCGAGTCGTACATGGGTCGGATCGGGCCGGATTCCTCATGTTTTAGCGGGAGTCCAGTGTTTGCATGGGTTGGAATGCGGTTCGAGGCCCACCTAGGGCACGTGTTTTCGCTGTTCAGGGGCTTGTGGGCCGCTGAGTGTGCACACATCTCCTTTTATGGGCCCCTGCGGGGCCCATTTTTGTTGGTGCCGGGTGTTCTGCGGCTCCTTCTCGTGGCTTGGACAGCGGTGTTGCCGCGTACTCCTTCATGGCCGGGAGCGCTTGGAACTGCATGACTTGCTGCGACTTGTCGTCAAACCCTCATAATCATCCCGATCGGCAGCCGGAACTCCTGGGAACCTCTTGTCATGCCCTCGATGATGTTCTCGAGCATCGTGTAGGGCCGGGCGAACCTATCCGCTTTGGTGACGGGAAGAGCCTCACCGGGACGGACAGCCGGTAGGGTCTCCCGCAGTCCGTGCCGATGAGTGGAGGGCAGCACGCCGGGAAGCGCCAAGCAGATGCGTGCCGTTGACGCGCCCGCGGTCCGCCGCGCTGGGGGAACGGGTGTCAGGCGACGCGGCGCTTTCGCAGGGTCTTGAGCGTGGCGGCTGCGACTCCGCCGGCCGCCAGCGCCCAGGGGGCGCCGACGATGACGGGATCGATCCACTGATGGCTCAGGTCGGCGCGCTTTTTACCGAAGCGGGAGGAGATCCCGCGGCGCGAAAGCTCACTGAGCACCCCCGTCTCGGTGACCGGATTGTCCGGGCGAAGAGTGGCGAACGAGCTCAGGTGGTGTTCCCAGGCGTCCACCCTGTCCGCTGCGATGAGCAGTAACCAGTGCGCGGCTCGGCCCTCGCTGTACTTGTAGGCGTACTTCCGGATGGCACCGGATGCCCCCCCTGGGAGGGGTGGAGGTCCCAAAAACGGGGGTCATGAATGCGTGTTCGATGGACCGTTCCCGGGGCCACTTCGCTTCCTGGCGTTCAGGGAAGTCCCAGTGCGCACCGGTCTCGATTCCGGGCTGCTCACGAGGGTAGGAGGGTCTGTCCATCGGGTCGAGGTCTGCGCCCCATCCCGGGATCCGGGCCCGCAGGTCCTCCGCGGACTCCTTCAGCGCCGGTTTGCCGGCGGTGTAGGGCGTTGGTATCTCAACCATGATGCTCTTCCTTTCAGGCTGCGGTGGAAACGATGAGGGGTTTGATGCAGTCATCGAGCTTGGCGGAGAAGATGTGGTATCCCTCGGCGATGTGTTCCAGCGGGATGCGGTGGGTGACGATGTCGCTGGGCTTGAGGTACCCGTTCCGGACGTGTTCGAATAACCGCGGCCATTGCCGTTTGACCGGGCACTGATTCATCCGCAGTGTCAGGCCCTTGTTCATGGCGTCGCCGAATTTCACGGCGCTGAAGATCGGGCCGTAGGCGCCCACCACGGACACGGACCCGCCTTGCGGACGGAATCGATGGCCCAGTTCAGGGCAATGGGGGAGCCGCCCTGCCATTTCAGCTTGCTGCTGGTGACATGCTGGAGGAAGTTGCCGTCCGCCTCGGCCCCGACCGCGTCGATGACGACGTCGGCGCCCAGGTAGTCGGTTTCCTTCTTCAGGTGCACGACAATGTCGTCGTATTCCACGAAGTTGTACGTCTCGGCGTGCGCGAACGAACGGGCCTTCTCGAGCCGGTACTCCGGGTGGTCGATCACGACCACCCGGCCGGCGCCCATCAACCAGGCGGACTTGGCGGCGAACAGGCCCACCGGGCCGGCGCCGAACACCACGACGGTGTCGCCCTCAACGATGTCGCCCAGCTGGGCCCCGAAGTAACCGGTGGGAAGCGCATCGGTGAGCAGGACGGCGTCCTCGTCATCCATCTAGTCCGGAATCAGGCCCGGCCCGACGTCCGCGAACGGCACGCGCACGAACTCAGCCTGGCCGCCGTCGTACCCCCCGCAGGTGTGGGAGTAGCCGTAGATGCCGCCCACCGCCGTGGCGTTGGGGTTGACGTTATGGCAGTTCGAATACAGCCCGCGGGAGCAGAAGTAGCAGGAGCCGCAATACACGTTGAACGGGACCATCACCCGATCCCCGGGTTTCAGCCGCTCCACCGACGGGCCCACCTGCTCCACCACGCCGATGAATTCGTGCCCGAAGGTCATGCCCACCCGGGTGTCAGGCATCATGCCGTGGTAGAGGTGCAGGTCGGAGCCGCAGATGGCCGCCAGCTTCACGCGGACGATTGCATCATTGGGATGCTCCATCGGAGGCATGTCCTTTTCTTCCACGCGCACCTTGTAGGGCCCGCGATACACCATTGACCGCATCAGTACCGCCTCCGGGAAGTAGTTCGTTTCGGCATCGAGATTCTCCTGTCCGGGACCGTTCAGGCGTTGGCTGGGTGGAGGACGACTTTGGTCCAGCCGTCTTCGCGGCTGTCGAAGTTCCGGTAGCCGTCGGGGGCCTGATCCAGCGGCAGCTCATGGCTGACGATGAAGGAGGGGCTGGCCTTGCCGCCAGCGATCAAATCGCGCAGGGCCCGGTTGTATTTCTTGACCGGGCACTGTCCCGAGCCCATCGTTTGTCCCTTGAACCAGTAGTTCCCGTAGTCGAAGGCGACCTGGCCCTGCTGGGCGAGTTTGTCGGGAGCCCCCGGGTCCTGGGGCAGAAACACGCCGACGACGCCCAGGCCACCGACGAACCGGACGGAGTCTACGAGCCGGTTCAGGGTGAGGTTGGGCTGTTCGTTTCCGCCCGGATCGTGCGCCTGGTAACCGACGCATTCGCAGCCCCGGTCGGCCCCGAATCCCATGGTCTGGTCTTTGACGAATTCGACAGGGTCCACCTCGGAATCATTCACAGGGATGGCGCCGATCTGTTCGGCCAGCTTGAGACGGTCGCTTTGGCGGTCCACGACCATGACTTTGCCGGCGCCTTTGATAATGGCCGAGTAGGCTGCCATGAGCCCGACGGGTCCTGCACCATAGATGACAACGGAGTCTCCCGGGTAAACCCCGGCCAGCTCTGTGGCGTGCCAGCCGGTGGGGAAGATGTCGGCGACCATGACATAGTCGAGTTCCTTCTCCACGGCGTCCTCGCCCAGGCGCAGGCAGTTGAAGTCCCCGTACGGCACACGCAGATATTCGGCCTGTCCGCCCTGGTACGGGCCCATGTCCGCGAAGCCATAGGCTGCGCCGGCGAGCTTGGGCTCGGGCTGCATGGTCAGGCAGTAGTTGGTGAAGCCCCGTTCGCAGTTTTTACAGAATCCGCAGGCGATGTTGAACGGCAGCACCACACGTTCGCCGACTTTCACTTTGCTGACCGCCGGGCCGGTCTCGACCACTTCGCCCAGGTTCTCGTGTCCAAAAGTGCGCCCGGGCGCAAAGCTGGTGCGGCCCCCATACATGTGCAGGTCAGAGCCGCAGATATTCGACGAGGTGATCCGCACCAGCACGTCGGCGGGATGCTCAATTTTGGCATCGGGTACGTCCTCGACGCTGACGTCGTTGGGTCCTTTGTAGACTACTGCTTTCATTTTTCCGCTCTTTTCTTTATTCCATTCCGATCGTGACCCGGCAGTGGCAGCTTCCGGGCGCGCTGCAAAGCCAGGGGTCTGCAGGAGGGCGGCCCGGAGAAGGCGGCGAAGTGTCACCCGATACGCGTATTGGAGGTGGCAGGGGAATGGGTGAACTTGGATTGCGGCCCCTGAGCCAACCCAAGGCTTCGAGAGGCCAATGGTTTTCAGACGGCAGGCTGTCCGGGAAAATCCCGCCCGGCCGGTCTGTACGCAACAAGAAACTTAATGAGCCTTAATGCTAAGCACCCTTAGTGCCACTGTCGAGGGGTAATCTGAAAATATGTCAGGCATGGTCACCGCTTGGCGGCATCACCTTCTACCGCGGCGACGCCGTACACCCCAGCACGCTGGAAGACCCGACCAACGGACGCATCGCTACAGCCCACTCCAAGAGCCGCGCCCAGGTTATGCGCGCTGGCACCTGCAGAAGGCCGCTCGGTCATCCCGAAGTCGACCCAGCCGTACCGCATCGCCGAGAATACCGACGTCGTTGACTTTGAGCTCACTACTGACGAGCTGGCAGCGATCAAGGCTCTCGAAACGGGCAATCGCGCCCCCCGGCGTTTGATCCGGCCGATGCCGAGGTGGTCGAGTTGTTCAGTATGACTATCCCGGAGGCCTAGGCACCGCTAAAGCCAAGGGCCAGCTGGGAGAGTTCCTGGCCAGGGTCGCGGCTTTGCCCTTGGGATGGGGGACGCGGGCTTCCGTGCCCAGGTTCATGATGGCAGGATGCCAGTATGAGCGAAAGTCACGACGAGAAGACGCGAAAGCATCATCCTCAGGACGGTTTCGCCGGTTCACCTACTACGCAACAGATGCGTACCGTGGGCCAACGCCGACGTGATGCTGAAGAGAAGCTTGAGCATCATTTGGAGGAAGCCCGACACAAGGACGATCCCCGCGATGACAATGCTGTCAATGAGGCGGAAACCGAGCGGTAGACAGCCCTGATGTTTCTGCTATCCAGAACGATGATCGCCTAACGACAGCTGTCCGCTTGGACAAGTGATCGCCAACCGGGGCGTTGCGGGCCACGCTGACGGGTTAAACGGGGAGTATTCCCACGAATCGATTCGCCCCCTGTCCTTTCCCGACAGGGAGACTTAGTCTGGGGATCCCTTCCGTTTTGAGGCCAGGCCTTGGGGTAGTCCATGACTCTTCCGCCGCAATGCGAACCCGACCCGTTTCCGCCAGCTCGGACCGCTGCCCGACTCTCCGGATCCGTCATTCCCGTGCCTGCCCCGGGGTCTCCCGATCCGACGTTTCCTGGGCCAAGCCCTGTACCGGGTCCGAGTCCGTCCGGACCGGATCCCACGATTCCCCTCGCCACCCGGCCTCTTCGCAGTAGGCCTACGTAAACGTCGCTGAGACTCGCGCGATACCTGTGGCTCCGATAGGCCGCCCGGACGCGCACTACCCTGCGAAATAGCCGCAGCAATCAGAATCTCGCTCGCTCTTTGTTTCCCCATGGTTCCACCCTAGATGCGCCGCAAGCGGATGCCGTGTCGGTCTAGAGAGGCCTTCTGCAGGCTTGCCCGGGGGATGGGTCAGCGGCCCAGCCGGCGGCCGCGGGTCTTCTTGCGCAGTTTCCGGTACGCAGCCTCAGTTTTCGCGGCCGTTTCGACTTCCTGCCTGGTCAGGGCCGTGTAGACGGCGGCGGTTCCGGCAGCCATGTCCGGTGCCGTGGCGAGCCGGTGCAGGAGTTCTCGGGCGAGGACGGTGTTCTGGTGGTCGCCGAGAACGCCTTGGATTCTGCGGCCCGTATTTTCCAGCGCACGGGCCTGTTTCCCGTGGACGGCTGCGACGGATTCTGCGGCGTGACGCAGGCGTGTGGCGTCTTTGCAGACCTGATGGAGTGCGGCGTCGTATTCGGCGGCTCCGGCTGCCTTTCTGGCGGCCCTGTGGGCGCGGTCCAACTGGCGGGCGGCCTTGTTCACCAGCCGTGCGCTGGTTTTGCGGGCCGGCTTGGAGGCTTTGGATTTCGCGGGTGGGTTGTCGCGGAAGTGTTCCAGGGCGGTCAGGATCCGGTAGTACCGAGGCGAGTTGAGCGTTGCCAGGGCGTGTTGGTATCCGGTGTTGTAGGCGGTGCCGAGTTCGTGTTCGAGCTGTCCACGAGCGGGTCCTGAGGCCTGTGCTTCGGGCAGGGCGTGCAGGTTTGCGAGGATCTTCCCGCTCATCACTTCGGCGTCGCGGGGGCGGCCCAGGATTCGCCCGAGCCACTGGAGGTCCCTTTCCAGCCCGACGAGGGCGCCCCTGGTGAATAGGGTCCGGTAAGTCCGCAGCACGGACCGGGTCCGGCGGGCAGCAGAGTTCATCTGGTGCAGGGAGTCCGGCAAGCCTTGCCTGACTCCGGCGTCATGGGTGAGGAGTTCGTTGATCTGCACGCTCACGTAGGCGGTCACGACGTCACGGACGGGGCCCTTCTTCCGCGCCGGACCGGGTTCGGCGGTCGGGGCCCCAGGCCAGGACGTGCCGAGGGCGCGGGCGAGTTTGGAGGTGTGGGCCGCTGGTACGGCCCCGGCAGCCTCCAAGGCCGGCTGCGCGGCGGTGAAGAGCTCGGGGGTGGCGTGGACGAGCTCGAGTTCCCATTCACGCCAGTGCTTTTCCGGGCCCGGCCCGGGGAGGATGACGGCGTGGACGCGATCATCGGTGAAATCGGCGAGGTGTTCTCCCTCATGCCCGTGCAGCCGGTAGGTGCTGCGCCGGGTTGACAGACGGGCAACGGGCGAGAGGTTGTGACCACGGGTCAAGGCGGTCAGTTGTTCGAGCAGTTCGGCGGGGACATGGTCGGGCTGGCCGAGGGGAGCCTGGATTTCCCTGCGGCTGTCCCGTCCGCTTGGCAGTTTCAGATGCCAGCCCTGGTCCGTGCCGCCGGTGCGGCGGCGCAGGGTAACGCCCCGGGCGGCGAGTTCCAGCTCTGCGGTGTCATAGTAGACGGCCTCCAGAAACATTTCTGTGGGTTCGCCGGACTGTTCGACGCCGGCAATGCCCGCGAACACGGGGACCCTTGCGGTCTGGCCGGGGTCGTACTTACGCTCCGTTTCAGTGCTGTGCCGGGATGCCATGACGCTCAGACCTCTGACGCGGCCGGGTAACGGGCTGTGAGCTCGGCAGTGGCTGTAGGTGTGTTCGTCATTGCAGGTCCTTGCCTGGGCACCGGAGTGTGGCAGCGGCCCGGGTGAAATGCCGCCCCGGGCCGTGCATTGATTCTAGGGCCGCGTCGGCTAACGGGCCAGAGCGATTCGTCCAGTTTTCGGGGCCGGGGCGGACCGTCCACGCGCTGACGTGGTCGTCGTCTCCTTGGCTGGCCGGCCAAGCTGTACAAGGAATCACGTCCGTCGGCTGGCGGCCGTAATCGAGAGATGCCCCGACAGGCTCCATGTGGTCCGCTGGGCCCAAACAAGACTCAAGGAAAGATCAACCCAGGTCCACGCTGGCTAACGGCAAGGCCCGGGCCATTAGCACCAGGTTTCCGGGGTTTCCCCTATCCTTGCCGAGTGCCTCGGCCAGAGGCCCGGGGACGCTCCGGCCGCCAGCGACACGTGGGGCACAATGAGAATCCATTTGCGGCAGATACGTGATGTCCAAGGCCGCCGGGGATCTCCTCAGCCAGTTTATGGCTAAGGAGATTGAAGGCAGCCCGCCGCCGCCGAGTTGGAAGGTCGCTCCGAATAGACACGCCAAGCAAGACGGCCCTCTCGGCCGCTGGTTTCAGTATGGGGAGGGCTCCACCTGCCCCCAGGGGGCACAACCCGGGTGGGTTCGTTGCTGCTGCCATGGTTCAGGTTGCGCTGCGAATCTTCGCTGATCGCTCCACAGTGGAGGTTGGGCTAATTCGCTGGTTAGTAGGCGATCCGCGCGGGAACAGGACCTGCTCGAGGCCAGAGATTTTTCGGCCAATTTGGCTGGCCTCGTTCCGAGCGTGGTGAGCACCAACGAGCGTTTGTGTTTCGCCAGAAGTTGGGCTTGCCGGTCCCCATCGCGGACTAGCGCACCGCGGCAATGGACTGGGCCGGCGGACAGAAGGGGGCATAGACCGGCCGTCGACCGTGGACAACTCTGAGTCATCCGCCTCGACTCCGTGGCGAGCTGTCAGGCGACCGACCAGTCTGCGACCAGAATCCCTAAGTGGCAGGGGCCAGGGGCACCGGACTCGGAAGTCCTCCCTGAGATCGAGTCCACAGCATAGGGACGCACACTGACCCCAGGCTCGGTTGACGAGACTCCTGCACGAAGTGATCGGTCCGGGATTAAAGAATGCACACTTTGGAACAAAGCCGCACTTCTTTGCACGACCAACAACCGTAGGATTTTGAAAGCGGTCACACAGCTTTCGGCGGGGCAACTCCGGCCGGAAGGGCTGGGCCGTTTGTGCCGTCAAGGCCCGGCCCCGCGACCCATAAAGACCTTTCCGTGCCGCATGCGTGGCTCCGGTCCGGGGGATGCCGGCCGCGAGAGCGAACTGCATATGAGTGCTACCAGAACAGGAACGACCCATGATCACCGTCGCCACCGGGCCTACCTATCGTCACAGGAGACGAGCCCCAGTTGATCGCCGAACGCCTCGATGCCGCTGAGAAATTGGCTCGGGAAGGGGCTCTCAGGGAAGGCAACCACGGAATTCTCGTGACCCTCCATGGACCGACCTCGTTCACAGTAAATCTGAGCCCAGAAGTTCCCTACGGAATCACTAAGGAACGCGATCTCGCCTAAGACCGGGACAGTGCTGGCAAGAACGATGTCAGGGCAGCCTGATCCTGGATATGCCCTGCCGCGTCACGCCGGCCTTGGACGGACAACTGCCGATGCTGCCCCCAGCTGACCAATACCCGAATCGAGCACGGAAGAAGAAGACCCGCATGTCACCAGACGCGATACTTCACCACACTGCCCTCACGACTGATGCAGCGGCGTAACGCGTTCATGGGAACATCACTTCGTCGACGGCCGTTGTTCGCCTATCCAGCGTCGACTGACAGCGGCCAGCCCCGGACAACACCGGGTGGTCGATGGTTGCTGGCCGTTCTGTCCCTCGAACTGGTATCGGCGATGTCAGTGCTCCTGCCTCTCCTGCTTGGTCTTGAGCCGTGGGGCGGCCGTGAGGCCCCCGCGAGGATATCCACGATCGCCTCGGTCCTGCTCCTTCCGGTCGTCCTTCATGCCGCCTGGCGCCTTATTCGGCAACAGCGCCGCGATCGGATCGAGGCATCAACTACCGCCAGCTTCATGGAGACCGTCCTGAGCACATCCCGGGAGTGGCTTTGGGCCGTCGCAGCCGACGGCCGGTTTACCTTCTCCAGCCGCGCGAGTCGGGAACTACTAGGCTACGAGCCCTCCGAACTGGTGGGACGCCCGTGCAGCCTCATCATCGACCTTGCTGACCTCAAGGCCGCGCGGAACCCAGATCCACGCGCGGCCCGGGAAGGGTTTGTGCTGTCCGCCCGCCACCGGGGTGGGCGGAGTCTGAGCGTTGAGGTCGTCGGCCGACGCCGATTCGACAGGGAAGGCCGGGGATCAGGGTTCGAGGGAATCGCGCGGCCGCTGGATGTCTCCACGGCAGAGAGCCCGGCGGACCAAGAAGTCAGGGCGCGCCTCGATCGCCTGTTCGCCACCCGGACATTGATAACGGCGTTTCAGCCGATCCGTGTCTTGGGAACCGGCGAGATTGTCGGTGCCGAAGCGCTCACTCGATTCGTCAGCTCGCCCATCAGGTCTCCGGATCAATGGTTCGACGAGGCGGATGCAATCGGGCGGGGCCTGGACCTCGAATTCCTTGCCTTGGAAACTGCCTTGCTTGCCGCAGCGGAGCTGCCTGCCCATCTCTATGTTGCCGTGAATCTCTCGCCGACGGCCTGCGTTGATCCGAGGCTAAGTGACATCGTGAGGGATTCCGGTCTGAAACCCGGGCGAATCGTCGTGGAGCTGACTGAGCGCTCAGCCGTAGCTGACTATGCACCTCTCGCAGCAGCGCTGGCCCCACTTAGAAGCGCTGGGCTACGTATAGCTATCGACGACGTCGGCGCCGGGTTCTCGTGCATGCGCCACATCCTGAGGCTCAGCCCAGAACTGATCAAACTTGACCGGACAATCCTGGCGGGAATCGACAACAGCCCCAACCAGAGAGCCTTGTACGCGGCGATGGTCAGCTTCTCGTCACAAATCGGGGCAAGTCTTGTCGCCGAGGGAATCGAAACCAATTCAGAACTGGCCACGGTAACTGAACTAGGAGTCAACGCCGGGCAAGGCTACCTCTTGGGACGACCATCTGTGCTTCCGGCGGACTGGTCCCATTGGAGACAGCGGAACCGGTCGTCAACGAGTGGAAATGACGATTTTCATGAAATCTAAGGCCGATCCCTCGGAGCCGGCCCGTCTCCCGAGCAGTGTTCCCACGACTATACGGAAAGTATTCAGATGACATCAGCTCCCGAAACCGTCTCCTGGACGATGCTTACAGGTGCAGACGCCGCCCGGGACCACATCCGCGGTGCTGCGGTTGAATCAGGTTTCAGGGCCACGTCCTTCGATGAGGACAGTATCACTATCGAGATACCATCTTCCCTCCGCAAGCGACGCCGAGCCGCGAAGCTTACCGCTGCCGTGCGGCGGTCCGCGCGTGGGGCAGACGTAGCCTGGACAGGAGATTCCGGCCCGCTGAACCACGATCATCTCGCCAGTATCGAGGAAAAGCTGCCCGAGGGTGTCATGTATTACCACGGGCTTGAGGACGCCGCGTTGAGGGCAGGTCTGTCCTTGGGGGGACCAACCACGTTACGTGTCATCGTTCGCGCGCTGGCTCGAGACGAAACCGTCCGAGCTATCGGGATGGGGCACCTGAATGAGACCGCAGGACACGTCGTCCTCACGACCAGGCGCCTTCTCGTCATCGAAGCGTCCGGCCTCGGCTCGCGAGCACTCCTTGATGCCCCGCACGGATCCATCGAAGCACTGTCGCTGGGGAAGAGGATCACCGGAGAGATCCTCAGGGTCGCCCTGTCCGCAGGCCCGATCGTGATTTCACGGCTCGGCCATGGGGAAGGCCACGGCATCGTCAAGAGCTACAGGGATGACCAGAAGGAACGCGCCCGCTTCGTACCCTCCTCCGCGGGGCACAGTGTGGCCCCTGGTACCCGAAGTCCGTGACCGCAGAGTCCCCTTCGATAGGACGCTGGCCAGGCGAACGTGCCGTTTGTGCCGCGGGGCGGCCCCGTGTTTCCACCGGGGCAGATACGAACGACAGAAAGAGAACGACGTAAGTGGCAACCGACTACGACTAAGTACGCTCAGACCTCAAGGACGCACAGAACGGTTCCCTCGAGGCACTCCAATCCGCAAGCGCCCTGGATGCACGCAGCGTCATCCGTGAACTGGATGAGGCCGACGCCATGGACGACGCCATCGTCCCCGGGTGGGAATTTGTCGCCGAGGAATTGATCGTAGTGATTGTCCCCCAGGCCGAGGACGAATTCACCTGCTACTCCTGCTTTCTGGTCCGGCACCGTTCCCAAATCTTCCGCGTAACGAGTGGCCACGCTTACTGTTTTGATTGCGAAGGCTAGGCATTCGGTGTGTAGCGTTAGACACGCAATAGGCCTTTAAATTTCAGACAGAAGGGAAGACCGGCGAAAGCGTGCCACGGACTACATGCCAGGCGAGATTCTGTCCGGCCGGTTCACAGCTGATATGAGTTGAGTCTGTCCTTCACAAACACCTCCGGAGATGTCAGGACGGGATGTATCAGATTCCTTTGAGGACCTGAGGTTGATCCGCGGGATCCTCCCGACACCTTCGGAGGTGTTTGTTATGTCTGTTCAGGGCGTGGTGACCGGTGAATCACCCGTTGTTGTTGCTGTCGACGTTGGCAAGAGGACGGTCGCGTTGTCGGTCACCGATGCCGCCCGGCACCGCCTGTTGGGTCCGGTGGACTTCGATGACCGGACGGGGCCTGGACGGGATCCTCACTCTGATCAAAAGCAGGCTGGCCGGGATGGATGTTCCCGTGAGAGTCGGGATCGAAGCTGCCGGGCATTACCACCGGCCGCTGCTCACCCCGTCCGTGTGGCCCGCGGACTGGCAGGTTCTGGAGCTGAATCCCGCGCACGTGGCCGAGCAGCGCAGGGTCCAGGGACGCCGGCGCATCAAGACCGATGCCCTGGATCTGGAAGCGATCACCGAGCTGGTCCTCAGCGGCAGCGGCCTTCCTGTGACTGCGCGCGAGGCTGTGATCGGTGAACTCGGCGCGTGGGCGGCGCACCGGACCCGCAGGGTCCAGGCGCGGACCGCGACGAAGAACCAGCTGCTGGGCCAGCTGGACCGGGCCTTCCCCGGGCTGACGCTGGCCCTGCCGGACGTGCTCGGCACCAAAGTGGGAAGGCTCATCGCTGCTGAATTCACCGACCCGAAGCGGCTCGCCGCACCGGGCACCGCCCGGTTCATCCGGTTCGCCGCCGTCCGCGGCCTCCACGTTCGGCAGCCGCTGGCCGAACGGCTCGTCCGTGCCGCCCGCGACGCGCTGACCACGGCGGACGCAGCCGTGGCCCGGCAGGTGCTGGCCGCCGATCTGGACCTGCTGACCGAGCTCACCGCGCAGATCGACGCATCCGAGGCAGAGTTCGCCCGGTTGCTTCCGTTGAGCCCGTTCGCGACGCTCACCACGACCCCGGGCTGGGGTGTGGTCCGCGCCGGCAACTACGGCGGCGCCCTGGGCGACCCGCACCGCTGGCCCGGGCCGTCACAGATCTACCGGGCATCGGGTCTGTCCCCCACCCAGTACGAATCGGCAGGCAAACGACGCGACGGATCCATCAGCAGGGAAGGCAACGTGGCCCTACGCCGGGCCCTGATCGATCTCGGCATGGGGCTCTGGTTCAACGACGCGCCCAGCCGGACCTACGCCGCGGCGCTCAGGACCAGAGGCAAGCACGGCGGCGTCATCGCCTGCGCGATGGCGCACCGTGCATCACGGATCGCCTACGCCATGGTCCGGGACCAGGCCACCTACGACCCCGGCCGCTGGAAGTGACAAGCCGCGGCACACCATGATGCCAGCCGGAAATCCCCCTCACGGAACCCACGGAGGTGCCCGCAGGATCCCTTCACAACCCAGGCCGGCGGTGAGACGCTGGAACCGACGAAGGGCCGGACCAGACGCCGATACAGCTATGGCGGACGCTTCCCGCGTTACGCCGCACCTAGCTTGGCGCCCGGCCCTTCGCCCTTGGGCAGCCCGAACGACGCCAGATGACCCGGCAACCGCCGAGGTCGAATAAGTCAGCGTGGGCGCCCTTGGAATCACGCCGGGCCAGCCAACCAAACCGCCACCCCACAGTCACGTCAGAACGCCCGGCCAAACATGCGGCGCGCACTGTCATGCCCGGAGCATGCACTTGACACGACCTATAGCCAGCTAGGTCAGATTCCTTAATTCGGCGGCTCGAATCCGCAGTAGTTCCGGGTTCTCCTGAACTTCGCTAAGCGAGAGACCCGTAAATTCCCTAATGGCACGCCGCATGGCTTGCAGGCTTGCGAACCCGCTGGCGCTTGCTATGTCCGTCAGAGAGCGTTTCCAGGCGGTTGCTTCGGCGAGGAGCTCTAGGGCTTCCAAGGTCCGCAGGGCGCGAATGTGCCCGCTGACTTGGAGCCTTTCGTCTTCGAAGAGGTAGTAAAGGGCTCGGCGTGAAAGAAATGAGTAGGCCACGACCTCGTCAACAGTAAGGGCAGGATTTCTGAAGTTCTTGCGCACGAACTTCTTGATCGCCACGATGCGGGCCAGTTTAAGGTCGCCGGGATCAGCCGGGGTCTCGAGCAACGAACTGACCAGGGCCGTCATCATCGACCGGGCGACCGTTTGGAGACGCTGCACCTCCTGCGCTATGCCCGACCGCTGCCAGCCGGACAAGGCCGGAAGAATCAGCCCACGCATAATCGGGTTTTCTCTGATGTCGGCCAACCCCTGCAGCCGTTTAGCCGATCTTTCGCCCAAGCCCAGCAGCCCTCGGTCGAAGTGCAGCCGCACCGCGCTGAAGCCGGCTGGCGCATAGAAGTTGCCCGGCAAACGAAGATCAAAGAACCTGACTGTACCGGGAGAGACGGCCTCGGAGCGCCCCGAGAAGCTGAACTTGTCACACGAAGTCCTGAAATACACGAGCCAGTCGCTGGGCTCCGGATCTCCGTTCCAGTAGCAACTGGCGGGTTCATTCGTGACATCAACAAGGCTGAACCCGGGACCGTCGAGGCTCAGTGCGGTTGGATTGAAACCCGGTCGCACTAGCTTTTCGGTTTTTTCCAACCGAACAGGAGCATCAATAGCGCTGGCGTACCAGCTCCGCCAATGTTCGAATTTTTCGTCGGGACTCAACCCGGCCGGAACACTGTAACGTCTGGTCTGGTCCTGCGGTGACCCGTCCGGACCGCGGGCAGCGACGTTGTCGCGAGATATGTTTTCCATGGCGTTGGGACCTTCTGGCTAAGCCGAGATTCAATGTGCCCGGTCTGCAACAGCAAGAGTGCTCGTGTTGTACGGAACCTAGTTTAGGCGCTCGCTATTGCCCCTCAAGAAGAACAATGACCTTCCAAGACAGCCATGTGAGGTCGGGCGGCCCAAGGGGAGGACTTCGTGCTTCGGAGCCCGCGGGCCCGGCCCTAGTCCCGGATCAGCCACTCGCCGATCAGCTTAGTTTCGCCGTATGGCGATTCGGGAAGAGTGGGGGTGTCCTCGGTGAAGGTTTACCCGGCCGGCGTTCCGTAAACGGCGGCCGATGAACACGATCCGGCGGAGGCCGGCCCGGTCCATCGCCTTGAGCAGAAGGGCCGCCCCCGTGACGTTGTATTCGTAGGCGACCAGACGCTCTTTGACCGACTTTCCGGCGTATTTGTAGCCGGCCAGGTGGACCACACCGCTCACGCGGTGATCCTCCAGCGATTGCGTGACCTTGTCGCAGTGCAGGGTGCTGGCGTGAATAAAGGGAGCGGCCACCGGGACGAAGTCACGGTCGCCGCTGACGAGCGAGTCGAGCGCCACCGCCGGGATGCCGGCCATCGTGAACGCTTCGAGGACACGGGCGCCGATGTAGCCGGCCGCTCCGGTGATCAACAAAGTCATAGCCGCTGGGCCCCGTCGGCGGGAAGGACGGCGAAGACATCAGGGGTCCTCAAACGGTGCGCGGCGAATCCGTCAAGGACCGCGTCCACGACGCGTCGGGCGGCGTCGGCGGGAACAAGCGCAATGGCGGAGCCGCCAAAGCCGCCGCCAGTCATCCGGGCGCCGATAGCGCCGTTGGCCCGCGCGGTGTCGGCCGCGAGGTTCAATTCGGGGCAGGAGATCTCGAAGTCGTCCCGCATCGATTGGTGGCTCGCGTCCAGTAGGTCACCGATGGCGTGCGGACCGTGAGTTCTCAGTAGGTCAACGGTCCGGGCGACGCGCTCGTTTTCGGTGATGATGTGGCGGACGCGGCGGAACGTTTCCGGGTCCAGTGTGCGCTCGGCGCGGGGGAGATCGGTGCTGTCGAGGTCCCGAAGGGCCGCGACTCCCAGCTGCTGGGCTCCCTGGGCGCAGGATGAACGGCGGGCTGCGTAACCGCCGTCGGCGTGGGCGTGTGAAACCTTGGTGTCGATGACCAGGCAGACCAGTCCGGACTCTTCGAGTCCAAGGGGGACCGGCACGGACTTGCCATCGCGGCAGTCGAGATAGACGGAGGAATTTTTCGTGCCGAGCATGGAGGCGTACTGGTCCATGATGCCGGTGGGGGCGCCGACCACGTTGTTCTCGGCCCGGCGACCTATGTCAGCCAGTTCGGTGCGTTCCAGTCTTGCGCCGCTCAGCTCGGACAGGGCCAGGGCGACGGCGCATTCCAGCGCGGCCGATGAGGACAGTCCGGCCCCGACCGGCACGTCGGAGGAGACATAGAGCTCGAAGCCGGGGACCTGCACGCCGGCCTGTTCCAGTTCCCAGGCCACGCCGGCCGGGTAGGCGGACCAGCCGTGGGCATCTTCGGGGGCGAAGGTGTCCAGATCGAACAGGACCGCTTCCGCCTCTCCGAAGGATGAAACCAGCCTTACTGTCCGGTCGGCCCGGATGGAGACGGCGACGGTAGTGGATCGGTTGATGGCGAACGGCAGGACGAGGCCYTCGTTGTAGTCGGTGTGCTCGCCGATGAGGTTGACCCGGCCCGGTGCCCGCCAGAGGCCGTCGGGTTTGTGGCCGAAATAGTTGGCGAAGGCACCGGTCACCTCCGCAACCTGTCGGTCTGTCTCGGGTTTCGTCGTCGTCATGGTCTTCCTTTGCTGCTGCAGTACTTGGCGGTTTGTGCTGGTTCTCAGGCCGTGGGCAGGGCTGCTGTGGGGACGTCCCGGAGCAGCCGGGCGACGTGCTCGGGGGTGGTGTCGTTGATGAAGGCACCCATGGCGGCTTCGGATCCTGCGAGGTATTTGAGTTTGTCGGCGGCCCGCCGGGGTGAGGTGAGCTGCAGATGCAGGTAGCCTGCCCGCCGCATCTCCGGATCCACCGGGGCCTGGTGCCAGGCGCTGATGTACGGCGTGGGGCTGTTGTAGAGGCCATCCAACCGGCCGAGGAGGTCTGGGTACAGCACCGCGAGTTCGTCACGTTCCGGCCCGGTCAGGGCAGCCAGGTCCGGCACCTGGCGGTGCGGGACCAGGTGGACTTCCAGCGGCCAGCGCGCCGCGAAGGGCACGTAGGCGCTGAAGAATTCGCCCTCGGCGACCATGCGGGACCCGTCAGTGCGTTCTTTCGCCAGGATGTCTCCGGTCAGCGTGCGGGCCCCGCCTGTAGCTTCATGGAAGGCACCTGCGGCGGCGGCCATTACCGCGGCCCGGGGCGTGACGTACGGATAGGCGTAGATCTGCCCGTGCGGGTGATGCAGTGTGACTCCGATGTCCTGGCCCCGGTTCTCGAAACAGAACACCTGCTGCACCCCGGGAAGCGCACTCAGGGCCTCGGTCCGGTGGGCCCAGGCGTCGATCACGGTGCGGACCCGCCCCGTGCCCAGGCCTGCGAAGGTGCCGGTGTGTTCGGGGGTGAAGGCCACCACTTCGCACCGGCCCCCCGCTATCCCGCGGGTTCCCCACGCCGGTGCACCCGGTGCCGCGGCGAAGTCGGGACCGAGGGAGGGGAACCGGTTTTCGAACACGACCACGTCGTAGTCCGATGCCGGGATCTCCGAGGCCCTGCCGGGCGTGCTGGGGCAGAGAGGGCATTCATCGGCCGGTGGGAGGTGGGTCCGGTGCTGCCGGTGCGCGGCGACAGCCACCCATTCCCCGGTCAGAGCGTCGTAACGGACCTCCCCGGACGGGCCGCGGACCGGCAGTTCTCGACCGTCGGCTGCGGCTTCCCGGTCCGGCGATATGGTGCCGCGGTCGTCAAAATAGAGCATTTCGCGGCCGTCGGCCAGTAGCGTCCGGGTTGCCGACGCGGCTGTTCCGAGAGCGGCGGTTGGACTGGTGATGCTGGTCATGAGTGGTCCTTCGAGTTTGTAGTCATCAAGGGGGTCCCCGCCGGCACCGGCCTGCCGGGTCCTGTGCGGAAACTCCAGCGGGGAGATGCGGCCGTTTTCGAGAACAAATCGCCCTTCGCTGGCCCCGACGTCGGGCCAACTAGCACACCTAGGTTTACGCCGAAGAAGGCGGCGGGGACACTTTTCCGGTTCGAAATCGACACCGTGGCCATGGTCTCCATGATCCGGCGCACCGAAACGCTCGCGCTTGCCCAGGTTGTCAGCGCGTCCCGCCTCCAATGCCATGGGGCAGCAAGGGCTCACCCTCGCCAGGTCACTGACGTGCGCATATTCTCGATCATGCCCTGAACGTTGACCCGCGGCGGGGTGGTGGCCCGATGTCATGGATCATTGCCGGTCAGGTCAGTCCGACCTTTGGCTAGCCCAGCTCTCCCGTACCGGCGTTGGCCAGGGGAAGGAGCCGGGACCAGAGTTCAGCCGGAATGTCCCATTCGGCCAGACGTGCTGTTTGGTCGACGCGGCTGGGTTCGGACATGCCGACGATGGTGGATGCTACACGGGGATCGCGGGTGGAGAACTGAAGAGCGGCGGCAGCCAGCGGCACCGAGTACGTCTCACACAGCTTCTGCATCTTTCGCACCCGCTCGATGATGGCCTGGCTGGCCGGCCCGTAGCAGTAGTTGGGAACGGCATCGGGGCCTTTGACGAGCATTCCGCCACCAAACGGTGCGGCGTTGACGAACGCCACGCCCCGGGAGGCTGCGTCCTGAATGAGCGGTTCGGCTGTTTGATCCACAAGGGTGTATCTGTTGTGGCTGATGACGACGTCGAACGCGTCGGTTGCCAGATACTTCAGCTCAAGGTCGATGGGGCCGCCGGCGACGCCGAGGTGTTCGATCACGCCCTGGTCCCTCAGTTCAATGAGGGCCTCGAGGGGACCGCCGGCCGCTGTGCCTTCTTCGAAGGTAATCTTTTCGGGATCGTGGAAGTAGACGAGCTGAAGACGGTCCAGGCCGAGCCGTTCAAGGCTCTCCTCCACGGACCGGCGGACACGGTCTCCCGAGAAGTCGGTGGTCCCGACGATCGGGTCTACCTTGGTGGCCACGACGAAGCCTTCCGGCAGACCGCCCGCTTCCGCGAGGGCCTGGCCGATCCGGCGTTCGCTGTCGCCCCCGTGGCCGTATTCGTTGGACGTGTCGACGAAATTGAATGGACCTTCCATGACTTTGCGGATGGTCGCCACGGCGGTGTCAGAGCTGACTTCGTAACCGTACTGGCTGGGGTGGCTGCCCAGAGCGCTCGTTCCCACGCAAACGGGTGAGACTGACAGCCCGGTACGGCCAAGAGTTCGGTTTTTCATGCTTTTTCCTTTGGTTATGGGTGGAGTGATCGCCCCTAGGCATTTGCCAAGGTCACGGCTGCGCGGTCAGGACCGCGTCGCCCCGCAGCGCTGAGCGTGTGCCCAAGGTTGACGGATGGAGTGGGAACTCCCTTCCGATCCAGCGGCTTCATGAATCAGAAGGGAGAGATAGTGATCCTGGCAACCGTCAGCGAGGGAGTATCCCTCGGAACGGTTTTCTGGAAGGGTGTTCAACAGGCAGACGGCCATGGCGATCTCCTCGTCAGAGAGCCGCGCGCCCGGGAAGGGGTTACGGTAGATGACCCGGCCCCCGACGCTGAGCGTGTCCAGGTCGGCGCCCTCGAGGTTGCCATCGATGCCGAGTTGACGGCGCACGATCGGGGCGCTGACAGGTGCGCCGTCGTCCGCCAGCCACGTGAGCTGGTCGCCCACCAGTTCCGCTTGGCTTCCGCGTACCTGGATCTGCCGCCGACGCAGTGGATTGAACCACTGCGTGTCTGTGAAATCGTAAAGACCTGTCTTGCTGCCGAAGCCGAGAATGGCGAGGGTCTGGCGTTCGGTCCCAAGGTTCTGGTTTTCGGGCCATCCGGTTCGGTCCGGCCCGGACATGATAGGAACGTCGTGGGCGGTCGCGAGGACACGTACGGGATCGCTGCCAGTGTCCATGAGCGCCCGGAGGATGGCGACGGCATGGTAGTCATGGGTCCAGGAGACGGACGCAGAACTGACCTCGCCGAAGACTCCGTCTTCGATCATGCATAGGACGCCGGCAAATGTCGGCAGGTAAGGGTGCTGTTCAGCTACCTGGACGAGTCCTGTGTGGCCGACGTCGTTCCACAACTCAGTCATCGAGAAAACGTCAACCGCGGGCGGGGTCTCGGTCAGGACAGGGATGCCCAGCCCGACCAGGGTCCGCAGCACGCCCGGGTTGGCTTCCCGCGGAACACAGGTCACGGCTACGTCAGGCCGCAAAAGCTCGACAGCTTCATCGATGGTGCGGAAAGTCGGCAACTGCCACTGCAGCTCGATCTCCGCTCCGCCTTCGGCGGTCCGCGTGACCGCGCCCACGCAGGTGAGCAGCTCCGGCAGTTGCCGGGCGATGCGGAAGTAGAAGTCGGCGCGCCAGCCGCGTCCGACGACGAGAAACCGGTGCGGTTGCACTTTGGCGTCGGTGTTCATGCGCCCGGAATCAGCACGGCTCGGGCCAGAAGGTCACCGGACTTCAGCCGCGACAGCGCCAGGTTGGCTTCACTGAGGGGAAAGTCCTTGTGTATGGAGCGTAGTTTTCCGTCGGAGGCAAGACGCAGCACCTCGGACATCTCCCAGCGGCTGCCCAGCACGGAGCCGACCACTGTCTTTTCGTCGCCGATGTCCATGGGCCCCACCGTCTGGGCCACACCGAGGACTACGCGGCCGCCTGGCCTGACCACGCGGATGGCATCGGCCACGGCATGATCCGATGGAGCGAAGACAATGGCAGCGTCCAGCGAGGCGTCCGGCAGCACCGGGCCGCCTTCATGCCCGGCCGGGACATAGGACGCTGTCGCACCCAGCTCTTCAGCCAGGCTACGGTGTGCGGCGCTCCTGGTGACGGCGTAAACGTCGGCCCCGGTGAGGGACGCCATCTGTACGACCATAAGTCCGACGCCGCCGACGCCGAAGATACCCACTTTCTGGCCCGGGGAAAGCTTGGCTTTTTTCACTGAACCGTGTGCGGTTATGCCAGGGCACAGCAACGGGGCCGCTTCGGCGTCGGAGAGCCCGTCAGGGATCTTGTAAGCGTAGGCCGCGTTCGCCAGCATGACTTCGGCATAGCCGCCGTCCCGTGTTTCACCGGTGATCTGGCGTTCACGGCAGCGCTGCTCGTTCCCTGTCAGGCAATGAACGCACAGACCACAGGTGGACCAAATGGGCTGGACGCCGATCCGGTCGCCCACGGCCAGGTTGGTGACGCCGGGGCCGAGTACTTTGACCCTGCCGACAACCTCGTGTCCAGGGATGATCGGCAGGCTCGCCGGGGTGCCCGGCAGCCAGTCACCTTCGATCATATGGAGATTGGAACGGCATACTCCGCAAGCCAGTACGTCGATCGATATTTCGCCGGGGCCAGGTGTCGGTTCGGGGACTTCAACGTAGTCCAGCGGGTTGCTTTCGATGGGACCGTGGGTGCGGAGGATGGCGGCGTACATGGGGCTCGCTTTCAGGTGCTCCGGATAATTCGGAGGACGACGGAAGGTAAAAGGTGCGGGCGCCCGGCGGTGACCCGGGCGCCCGCATTATCTGGTCACTGGACCAGGTGGATGCTCTCTTAGCGGGAGCCGCCCGACGGCGGAACCAGCAGGCCGCGTTCGATGAGCTTGTCGATGTTGCCTGCGCGGCGCTTCTCCTCGCGGGCCAGCCAGCCCTCGGCGGGGAGATTCGTCAGATACTGGTTCTTTTCGTAGATCGGCTGTTCGTAGATGCCCGCGTACATTTCGGTGCGCAGGTCCTTGAACCAGTTCGTGACGCCGTTGGCGCGGCGTGAGCGGCGCAGGGCCTCGAGGTCGATGACGGAGCTCACGAACGAGTCGCCGCCGCTGACGCCGGCCTGCTTCACCAGCACGTTGCCCTTGTGGTCCACGATCATGGACTGGCCGCCGAACAGGTCGAACAGGCTGCCGTCGTCGTTGCGCTGCGGGCCGAGGTTCGGAGCGACGACGACGACCTGGTTGAACATGGCGTGCGCGCGGTTCTGCAGGTCCCACATGCCGGCGCCGACCTGCGGTTCGATCAGGGTGCCGCGGATGATGATCTCGGCACCGTTCATGGCCAGGCCACGGGAGGTCTCGGGGTAGGCGCCTTCGTGGCAGATGATGTAGCCGATGTTGCCGATCTCGGTTCTGGCCACCGGGAAGAACGCGTCCAGGACGCTGCCGTTGCCGCGTTTTTCGACGAACTCGTCCCAGATATCGTGCGGGTTGGTGGTGCCCAGCGCGCCGCCTTCGTAGGCGTCGGACGTGGACTTGTAGCGCTTGTAAATGACTTCACCGTTGGGATCGATGATGAACGCCACGTTGAACAAATGGCCCGGGAAGTCCTCGTCCTTGACCAGGTAGAGCTCACCGGCGATGTAGGTGTTCAGCTGGCGGGCTTTCTGACCCAGGATGTCAGTTTCGGGTCCGGGGATCGTCATGGCGAATGCTTCGTGGGCTTCCCTGTTGCCGGCTTTGAAGTCCGGCAACATGCCCTGGATCGCCATCTCGGGCAGGACTACCAGCTTCACGGGTGCGCCGTCGGTGGCTGCGACCATGACGGCCGGGTCCATGAAATCGCAGATGCGCTTCGTGTTTTCGATCGCGTCTTCGCGCTTCTTGATCGTGTGGACGACGTTGGACAGGGCCACGATGGAATAAGGGTCAACCATTGGTTTCTTCTCTTTCTTTTTCTTCACTATCGTCGGCCCGGATACAGGCCGACTGTTCGGTTTACAGATGGTCTTGCTGGTCTGGAGAAGCATCACCCGGAGGCGCTATACCTTCTCCAGAATTCGGTCGGCACTCAGGTACGCGAGGGCCTGCAGGGTCTGAGTGGGGTTGTAGCCGGACAGCGTGGGAAACTGTCCGCCTCCGACCACGTAAAGACCCTTGCATTCATGGGACTCGCCGTAGATGTCCACGACGGAATCCGCGGGATTTTCGCCCATGCGGTGGGTGCCCACTTCATGGGTGGAGAGGTGGTAAGCCGGCGGGTTGGGTTCGGACCAGAACTGGGTGGCGCCCATTTCGTCGGCGATGTTGCGCTTTACTTTTTCGAAGTAGTTCAACGCCGCAACGTCGTGCTGGGACCAGTCGTGGGTGATTCGAAGCGCGGGCTGGCCGAACTTGTCTTTTACCACCGGGTCCAGGTCGCAGTAGTACCGTTTCGTCGGGAAACTCGGGATTTGATTGTGGATGCCCATGAGTTTGCGGTAATTCTCGGAAAACCAATCCTTGAATTCCCGGCCCCAGCGGCGCATGCCCGGTGGCAGGTTGTGCGCGGCCTCGATGGGCTGCAGGTCTCCGGGGATGCTCGTGAGGACGGATCCCCAGAGAACACCTTCGTCGTTGTCCGGCACGCCGTCGCAGTTGAGATCATCCACCACGCTGGCAGCAACCAGGGGCGCCATGAACGGGTTGCTGAACTCCGGCAACACGAGCGTGCACCAGCCGAAGCTGTGGGTCATAAAGTTCTGCCCCACCTGTCCGTTGGCGTTGATGCCGGAAGCGAGCAGCAGCCGGCTGTTTTCGAGGGCGTAGCAGGCGACAACCACCAGGTCCGATTCAACTTCGTGCACCACGCCATCAGCGTCGAAGTATGAGACGCCGGAGATTCTGCGTCCTGTCGCGTCGCGGTTCAACCGGAAGACGCGGGAGGAGGAGCGGATTTCGAGGTTGCCGGTCTGGAGCGCCGCCTCCACCGAGGTGATACGGCTGGACTGCTTGGCGTTGACGTGACATAGGAACCCATGGCAGAAGCCGCAGTATTCGCAGCCCTTCAGCGACTTGTAGTCCGTGGAGGCCACGGCCGCGGGCTGCTGGAATGGGCGGTAGCCGAGTCTTTCACAGGCGGCCTTGAAACGGTCGTCGGCCGGTGCCCGTCGCAAGGGCGGCATCGGGTACTCGCGCTGGCGGTCGGATTCGAAAGGGCTGCCTGCCGGAATGTGTATTCCCTTGACGTTCCCGGCCTGGCCGGAGACGCCGAGTTCCCATTCGACCTTGTCGTAGTAGGGCTCCAGATCGCCGTAGGTCATCGGCCAGTCCACCATGGTGGAGTCGCCGTCCAGCGCCTCGGGCCCGAAGCGTTCCTCGATGAGTGACTTCATACGGAAGTCGGAATCGCGGTGGCGCCAGGAGGCGCCGCCCCAATGAAGCGTTCCGCCGCCGGGGCCGATGGACGGCGGCAGGTGCAGCGGTTCGCTGTTGCCGCGGACGCCGGCTGCCCACGGCAGAAGTTGGGCCTCGGTCGCTTCATTCGGCCGCCACGTCACCGGATCGGTGGACAGCTGGGGAACGAGGGAGCCGCGGGAGTAGTACTTGACCTCGTCATGCTTTAAGGTGAACTCCTCGTTGCTGTGCATCGGGCCCTTGTCCAGGGCAAGGACCCGCACGCCGGCCTTGGTCAGCTGTTCAGCGATGATGCCGCCCGATGCGCCCAGGCCGACGACGATGGCCTCTGCTTTTTCAGGCATTCGTGCCCCTCAATTCTTTGCGTAGGTCTTCCAGGGATTTGATGGGGATGGTGGTCGAGTCGAACCCGGGCTTCATCTGTTCGGCGTTGTAGCCCCATTGCGCTCCAGGGAAGCCGACCAGCTGCCAGCCGAGTGTGTCGTGGTTTCCGCCGTACTTCGGGTCACAGAACATGCCTTGGATGGTGTGTTCCCAGACCAGCGCGAAGAAGGTCTCCAGCGGGTGGGGCACATCCGGGTGGGAAGAGGCCTCAGCATTCTCGATCCGCTCCAGGAGGCTGTCCGCGGCGTCGCAGGACAATTTGGCGAACGGGGACCCGTACAGGTCGTTGCTGAAGGCATTGAGTGCTTGGACGCCTTCTCGGTAGCACAGGCGCAAGGCTTCGTCCTCGTCCGCAGCGGTCCGATCGATGAAGACAATCACGCGCGCATCGCGGGCACCCGCCCTGCCGTCGTCGTTCGGGAAGATACGTTCGCAGACGGCCTCGATTGTCTCGGCCTCTGCCTGCGTGAGGAACTGCCACTGGGTCACGGTTGTATCGCTAGTTGGCGACATCGATCTTCTCCTTTTCCTTTCCTTCGGACGGGAGGTCGGAACCCTTCTCGGTGTAGCGCTTCTGGAGCACGAGCTTTCGTATCGCACCAGGGAGCTTGTTTCCCACCCCGCTGGTGAACAGCACTGCGAGGAGGATCACTGCACCTTTGACGATCAGCTGCGGCTGGGCCTGGATTCCAAGCAGATCCATGATGTTGAGAATCACGGCGATGATCAGGCCGCCGAGCACCGCGCTGATGGGGTCTCCCGTGCCACCGAACAGTGACGCGCCGCCTACCACTACGGCCGCGATGGCGTTCAGCTCGTATCCTTCGCCAATGATTGCGCTGCCTTCCGTCAACTGGGCAGCGATCATGACGCCGCCGAGCCCTGCCAGCAGAGACGAAAGGAAGTAGGCACCGACGATGTCCCGCTTGATCGGAAGACCCGAAAGCCGTGCAGCGTCGGGGTTCCCGCCGATCGCGAAAAGGCGACGTCCGTAACGCGTCTGTGACATGGTCACGGCCAAGACGATCATGACGATCATGGCGATGACGACAGGGGCAGGCAGCGGCCCCAAATCGGCGGTAAAAGCGGACAGGAAACCCTGATCGTCGATGGCCACCTGGCGCCCCGTCTGCAGGATGTACGCCACTCCCCGGGCAATGCTCATCATCGCGAGTGTCACGATGAACGGGGTAATTCCTCCATAGACGATCATCAGACCGTTGAAGACGCCCACGAAGCCAGCGACCAGCAGCGTCAGCAGCAGCGCCAATGGCCAAGAGACGCCTGCCTGAAGTGCAAGCCCCACAGTGACGGAGGATAGTGCGGCTACGGCCCCGACGGAAAGATCAATGCCGCCGGTGACAATGACCAGATACTGGCCGACGGCAAGAACGGAGACAACCGATGCCGTAATGAGCACGGCTATCAGGTTCCGCGACGTCATGAAATAGGGAGAAAGAACGCTCCCCACCGCAAGCACAAGGGCCCCGACCACGAAGAGATATCCCTTGGAGCCAAGCGAGCTGGTGAATGTACGGAGGGCATTGACGGCGGCGGACAGCCGGGAGGTCTGGGGCTGAGGCGGGAGGACTGGACTGCTATTGAGGGCCACGAGTTACAACTCCATTGTTAGAACTGGTTCTTGGGTGATCAGTTGAATCGATTGAGGACGGCGGCTTCGCCGTGTTTGTCGATCTCGGCACGGTCCACGGACCCGGAGATCCGGCCACGGCTGAGGATCAGCACGCGGTCGCACATGAGCGCTTCATCGATTTCTGAGGTGATCACGATGACGCTGCCGCCGTCTTCCACGAACTGACGGATAAGCTCATAGATTTCGAGCTTTGCACCCACGTCCACGCCTCTTGTGGGTTCCACGATGATCAGCGTCTTGACACCGCTGATCAGCCACTTGGCGAGGGCAACCTTTTGCTGATTGCCGCCGCTGAGGTTGCCGACGGGTTGCCTTACGGACGCCACTTTTATGGCCAGCGCGTCCCGCATGCGGAGGGCGGCCCTGTGTTCTCTGCCCCGGTTGAGGAAGAACCCGGGTGAAAATTTCGCAAGTGAGGCCATGGTGATGTTCTCGGTCACGGACATCGTGAGCGCCAGGCCTTGGGTCTTGCGTTCCTCGGGCAACAGCCCGAGGCCGAGCCTGATCGATTCTGCGGGATCCGCTGTGTGCCGCTTCCGGCCGTTAATCTCGAAACTCTGCTGGGTCGATTTCTCCGCCCCGAACAGGGCCGCCGCCAGCTGGCTTTGACCGTTCCCGGACAGGCCGGCGACGCCCAGCACCTCACCGCGATGGAGCGTCAAGTCGATGCCATGGAGGTCATGGCCGTCCCGGAGCCCCCTGACGGCCAGGGCTACCTCTCCGGCGGTTCGGCCCACACCCAGGCGGGGCGTCTCGCTGGAGCCCAGTTGCAGTTTCGCCGACTGTTCCGTACTTACTCCGCCCAGCATTGCTTGCAGGATCAGGTCATGGCGGCTGGCGTCGGCCTCATGGACCGCCACCCGCCTGCCATCACGAAACACGGAGATTTTGTCGCAGATTTCATACATTTCGTCGAAATGATGCGAGATGTAGATGATGGCGATGCCAAGGTTCTTCAGCTGGTTGAGGAGGTCAAACAGCTGGCGGACGTCGTGCCGGGGCAATGTAGCGGTCGGTTCGTCCAGAATCAGCACCCGGGCGTTGCCGCTGACAGCCTTGGCGATTTCCACTGCCTGCCGGTGTGCGATCGGCAGGGAACCGACGGGGGCCCGGACGTCGAGATCGAACCCGAGGCGGAGCAACTGTTCGCGTGCCTGCGACCGGACCGCCCGCCAGTCGACAGTTCCAAGCACTGTCCGGGGCAGCTCGCCGACGTAGATGTTCTCGGCTACGGAAAGGTGTGGCATCAGGCTGAGTTCCTGGTGCACCGTCATGATCCGCGCCCGCTGGGCCGCATGTGGATTGTCGAAACTGACGGGGGCCCCGTCAAGGAGGACTGTTCCGGAGTCAGGTTTTTCCACTCCGGACAGAATCCTTACCAGTGTGGACTTCCCGGCACCGTTCTGCCCGGCAATGCCGTGGATTTCTCCAGGCATGATGTGCAGATCGATATTACTCAAGGCCTGAGTGCCGGGGTAGGCTTTGGAAACCCCGGCCACCGCGATCAGTGACCGTGAGGCAGTCTCAGCGGGCGCAGTCATGATTGCTCCTGCTTACTCTTGGCCGGCGAAGGCGAGGCCCTCGGTCACGTACTTGGACGCGTCCTGTGGTGTGACGGCGAGAGCGGGGAGCACACGCGTGGCCGGTGAGCCGGTGCACTTCCCGGTCGGCTTGCCGGACATGGCGGCGATCGCCTCATCCACCGCGTAGCCCGCCTGCAGAGCAGGCTGGTTCAGACCGTCCGCGACGACAGGTGAAGACTGGTTGGTGGCCATGCTCTTGATGACGTCCATTCCGCCGTCGAATCCGGCGATGACAACCTTCGTGTTGCCTTGCTGGTCCATTAGTCCGGAGCCTTTGAGGGCCTCGGTGACGGCGGGCATGACGACGTCCGTCTGGTTGAACACGACGTCAATATCCGGGTTGCCGGCGAGGACGTTGCGCATGGCGGCCAACGTCTTGTCCGGCAGTGCTTCGCCGTAGTTGTTGGGGATCCGCTTGGTCTTCACACTCGGGTGCTGGGCCATGTACTTCTCCCAGCCGGCCATGAAACCGTTCTCCCGGCTCTGCGTGACCAGTTCCTGGGGGAACAACGCCTGGATGTACAGGCTGATGGTGGAGTTTTCGCCCTTCTTCGCCACGGCTGCGGCAGCGGCTTTCTCGCCCACGAGGGCTGCGGTAGCCTCGCCGTCGTCGTGAACGTTGCAGGAGACCTTCGCGGCGAGCTCGTCCGAGACCCTGTCGTTGACGACGATGACCGGAATGCCGGCCGCCTTGGCGGCTTCGATGCCGCTGGCAATGTTACGGTCACCTACGGGTTCGATGATGATCGCCTTGGCGCCTTTGTTGATGAAGGTGCGCATCTGCTGGATCTGGGTCTGCGCACTTCCTTGCGCATCGACCGCCTCCATGGTGTAGCCCTTGGCTTGGCCTGACTTGACGGCGCCGTCGGACATGGTGCTCAGCCAGGAGTTTCCGGCGATGAACCGCATCGAGATGCCGATCAGGCCCTTTTCGTTGGAGGAAGATGATGCGGCGGGCGCTGTCCCGCCGCATCCCGTCGCGACAATCATCGTCGCGGCAGCCAGGGAGGAGATGAGAGTGAAGCGCGTAGCGCGTTTTGTAACCATGATGCTCCTAAATTGGGTAGGGTGTAGCCACAAATTGGTGGAGTGCAAGCCAGATGGCGGGCGTAAAGATCACCGCCGTGGCATAGAGACTGCTGGGGGACTAGAGGGGGCATTCTCCCGGCTGATACCAGTCGGTACAAGGTTCCTTGAGGACTCGGGTACGGTCGGGATCGTCGCTGATTTCCACCTTTATCGGGACGCCTTGGCCCCGATATAGGGTGCCCTCGTGTTGGACGGCGGCAGCCGCCCACGCCATGCCCTGCCGTAGGGCTTGGCTTCCGCTTCCGCCGCCGGCCAGGAATCCGGCTAGCAGTGCGTCGCCGGCGCCGACGGCGCTGACGACGCTATCGACCGGCGCGCGACCGTAGTAGCAGCCGGAATCGTCGAGGAGGATTGCTCCGTCGGATCCCAGGCTGGCCAGGACTGCCCGTGCACCTCGTTGCCGGAGTTCGGCAGCGGCGTCGACGACGTCACCGAGGTTCTCCAGCGCCCTGCCGGTGAGCTCGGCGAGCTCGCTGGCGTTGGGTTTGATCAGGTCCGGCCCGTACTGCAGCACTTTCCGCAGGGCTTCGCCCGAGGTATCGACGGCGACGCGTGCGTTCCGCACGCGTGCGCCGACTACCAGCTCTGTATATATAGACTCGACTTCGCCTGCAGGTAGGGTCCCGCAGACGGCCATCCAGTCGCCGTCGCCAACGCCGCTCAGGGCCGCGGCGACCAGGGATGCCGCTTCCGCCCGGTCGAGCGTAGGGCCGAGCTCATTGATTTTTGTCACTGTAGCGTCGGGTTCCACAAGGCTGACGTTGCTACGGACTTCGCCCGCGATGGGAACGGCCAGGTAAGGCACGCCAATCGCGGCCAGCATTCCAGTGATTTGGGTGCCGGAGAAACCGCCTGCGGGCAGTACCGCCAGGACGTCGATTTCGTGAGAGTGCAGGGCTACCGCTACATTCACGCCTTTGCCGCTCGGCTCGCTGTAGGCCCGTAGGCTGCGTACAACCTCTCCATGGGGCAACGCTTCGACGCGCATGGTCCGGTCCACACTGGGGTTCGGTGAAACGGTCACGATCATGCCAGCTGCACCTCGACTCCCGCCGCTCTCAGGGCCTTCAGTTCGCGGCTGTCCGCGCTTTCGTCGGTAATAATGAGGTCGATATCGGCCAGATCAGCGTGCTTGCAGTTACTTACGCAGCCAAACTTGCTGTGGTCAGTTAACAGGATTCGCTTGCGGGCGCTAGAAAGCATGAGCCTCTTGACGGCTGCCTCTGCAGGATCCGGAGTAGTCAACCCGCGATCCACGGACACTGCGTTTGCTCCTAGGAAAGCCACATCAACATTGATCTCGCCGAGGGACCTTGCAGCCCAGTGGTCCACTTGGGCCGCCGTCAGCGGCCGTATCCGGCCGCCAAACGTATAGACGGTCAGCAGAGGACGGTCAAGTAGGGAGGCCGCGATGGTGAGCGTGTTCGTATAAACCGTCATCTCCCGGTCGCGGGGGAATAGATCCGCCAGACGCGCAGTGGTCGAACCTGCGTCGATCAGCACTGATCCGCCCGGGGGAAGGTGTTCCATGGCCGCCTTGGCAATCCGGGTCTTTTCTTCGGCAAAGCCAGTGCGTCTGGCAACCGCGGGTTCATAGGTCAGGCGACCGACGGGCACCGCACCCCCATGTACGCGCCGCAACAGGCCAGACTGTTCCAGGAACACCAGATCTTTTCGGACCGTTTCATTGGTTACAGCGAGGTCCTCGGCGATTCCTGTTGCGTCGACCCGTCCCTCTGTACGGAGCACGGTTAGGATGAATTCCCGGCGTTGTTCCGGATAGAGCATCCGCTGGTCTTGACGGGAAGCGTCTTCGATTTCGGTCATGACGGCACCCTGTCTTTTGAGGTGGTGTCCGGGCCGGCGGGGGAGCCCTGCTGCGGGACAGCCGCAACGGGAGCGTGGGCCTGCATCGGAAAGTCATGAATGCCTCCAAAGAGGTCCGCAGCCATTCCGCCAAACAGGGCCGCTCCGCGGGCTCCGGTCTCCTGGACCGAGGAGAGCCGCACCTTACCGAAGGCGCGCTCCTTGGCCTCGAGGAGTGCCGTACTGCGGGACCATCCACCAGTCACCACCATGGAGGCATGCGGACCGACCACGGCGTTCATCGCTGCGTGGACTTCGTCCGCCTGGGCTGTGACCGCGTCCACCGCGGCCCGCCAGACAAGTGACGGAGTCACGTCGCCCGATATGCCGTGGAGCGTCAGTGACGCCGCGTCGTCCCCGCTCAAGCTCAGGGTTCCAGAGCTGCCGCCCGCAGCTTCCCCGTCCAGGCGTTCGATGTCTTGAATAGATTGTCCCAGCATTGACAAGGTGGTCTGTAGGATCAGCCCGGCCTGCGTGCCGCCCAACAGTGTCCATTTGTCAGCGATAGCGGACCAGCCGACGGTGATGCCGGCCTTGGTCAGCTTGAGGATGGCCTGCGGCTCCAGGCCCGGATCCGTCGTTCGTACCAGGGCTTCGGCCGTGCCGCAGGAATCCAGAACGTTGCCCGCGCTTCCGGCGCCTGCCCCTACCACCGCGGCCTGATGATCATGACCTGCGACGGTGAGGGCTGCTCCTGTTAGGCGGCTCAAACCCGCCGTCGCCGCGACGCTGCCGATGTTCGTCCCTGCCGTGACCAACTCCGGCAGGAGCGAAACGCCAAGGCCGGACCACTCGAGCGTTTCGTTCCACCAGGCTCGCGTCGCCAGATCTAGCCAACCTGTGCGTGATGCCAATGACTGCTCTGTCACCGGGTCGCCCCCGAGGGAAAAAGCAATCCACTCGGCAACATTCAATCGGCGCACGGCTAACGCGGCGGCGGGATCATGGTCCAGCAGCCACCGGTGTTTCGTCAGCGACCATTGCGCCTGCAAGGGCAGGCCCGTCCGTACTGCGAATTCGTCCTCAGCGATGTGGTTCCTCAAGTCCGCCAGCTCCTGGCTGTCACGAGTGTCGTGCCAGGCGACTATCGGGGTGAGCGGACGGTCCTGGGCATCCAGGAGCACACCGGACTCGCCCATGCTGGTGATTCCCAAACCCGCCACACGGCCTGAGGGGGCATCCGCCAGAGCTGAGGAAAGAGCAGATATCGCGGCTTCCAACAAATCGCAAGCAGCCACTTGGACGCCCACTTGCGAGCGGACCCATGGTGTCCGGGCCCTGCCTTGGGCCACGATTTTGCCGTCATCATTGACAACCACTGCCTTGCTCGAGGTGGTTCCCACATCCAGACCGACTGTTAGCTCCATTGCTTCACCTCCTCCTTGCGCCATTGCTTATTGCGTTCTATTGGCTATTCTTGTGTTTGGTTGGAGTGTTGTCAAGGTCACACCCGAAAGTCCTGTGATCACAGCCGCCTACAAAGCTTTCGTCCCGGGGTTTCGGGAAATTAATTAAGGAGAATTGCATGCCTGTGGTCCACACCGGAAAGTTGTTGGGGGAGGCGATGGCCGGCGGAGTCGGGCTGGCTGCCTTCAACGTCATCAATCTTGAACATGGCGAGGCGATCGTTGAAGCCGCCGAAGAAATGGGGCTTCCTGCCGTGCTGCAGGTGAGCGAAAATTGCGTCAGGTTCCACCGGGGCCAGGTCAGGCCGCTGCTGGCCGGATTAGCCGCCATGGCGGAAGCGTCGGATGCCCGAGTCTCCTTGCACCTGGACCATATCGAAGAGTTTCATTTTCTCGAGCAAGCAGTGGGAACGAGGGTCTCCTCAGCCATGTTTGATGCATCGAAGCTCACCATCGC
This sequence comes from Arthrobacter sp. P1_C12_2, assembly GCF_056406415.1. Lineage (NCBI taxonomy): Bacteria > Bacillati > Actinomycetota > Actinomycetes > Micrococcales > Micrococcaceae > Arthrobacter > Arthrobacter sp. P1_C12_2. The sequence continues at coordinate 127,427 of NZ_JBFUAF010000014.1, forward strand.
GGAAAACATTGCCGCTACACGCAGAGCGGTTTCCTTTGCCCGAGCCCAAGGCTGGCATCTTGAAGCCGAGTTGGGGGAGGTCGGGGGAAAAGACGGTGCGCACGCCCCCGGCGTGCGAACCGATCCGGCGGAAGCGGCGGCCTTCGTCGGGTCCACCGGCGTCGACTCGCTTGCTGTTGCCGTGGGCAGCTCCCACGCGATGACCGCTCAGACCGCGCTTCTCGACCATGACCTGATCCGGCGGATCAGCGACGCCGTTGGCGTGCCCCTTGTCTTACACGGATCTTCGGGTGTTCCGAGCACAGAACTAGCGTTCGCCATTGAGGCCGGCATGGTCAAGATCAATATCGGGACCATGCTCAACATCGCCTTTACGGAGGCCGTACGGGAGGCGCTCCGCGTCCCGGAGTTGGTGGATCCCCGCAAGTACCTGGCACCAGCGCGGACCAGGACCGCACGGGTCGTACGTGAAGCGTTGAAAACTATTTCTTCACCTAGGACAGGGAAATCATGAACGAGACAGTCAACCTGCCCCTGCTGGGCAAAACCGCTTTCATCACGGGAGGCAGCGGCGGCATCGGCGCCGCCGTCGCGGAAACCCTGTCTCAATCAGGAGCGGCCGTATGCATCGTGTCCAGATCCGGCTCGGGTCCCCGGCTTCCCAACAGTTTGACGGTTGCGGCCGATGTCAGGGATAGGGAGGCGATGAGGGGCGCCGCCGAGCGGGCCGTCGAGCATTTTGGAGGTATCGACATCGTCGTCGCCAACGCCGGGGTTGGCTCCTGGGGACCTTTCATCGACACCCCCGACAGTGACATTCAGGAGATGACAGATGTCAATGTAGCGGGCCTCTTCCACACCGTGGAAGCCACGCTTCCCTACCTGAAGGAAAGAGGCGCAGGGGATATCATCACCGTCGCGTCCGAAGCGGGCCGACGCGGGCTGCCCGATGAAGCTGCATACGTTGCGACCAAGTTCGCCCAGGTCGGATTCACGCGGTCGCTGGATCACGAGCTCAGGGGCAGCAGCATCCGCTGCACGAATATCTGTCCGGGAGGTGTCGCGAGCAATTTCGGGATGGGACGCGRCCTGCGCCGGCCGGGCATGCCTGAACTGGAAGACATGATGACTCCAGCCGACGTCGCAGAGGTCGTGCTCTTCGCCCTCTCGCGTCCGCGGCACATCCGGATCCTTGAGGTTGCCTTCCGACACATGTCCGAACAATCGTGGGGCTAGAAGGCCAATATGCGGACAAAGGCTCAGGAAACGCAGTCGGGACGACCGGCCAGGACGACCTCGTGAAGACACCCCAAAATGTGAGCATCGGCGCCACCGGGGTGCAGTACGAAATATCGGCGGCCGACTATACCGCAGTCATAACAGAACAAGGGGCTACCGTCCGACAGCTCCGATTCCGGGGCCGCGACCTCATTGTGGGGTTCACGGTAGACGAGCCGGTTCCCGACTACCGCGGCGCGTTGGTGGCCCCATGGCCGAACCGCATCGCGGGTGGACGTTATACCTATGAAGGGCGGCAGCTTCAGCTGCCCGTAAACGAACCAAAACGCGACGCCGCCCTACATGGTCTGGTCTGTGAACAGCCCTGGACGCTGGTTTTGTCCGAGCCTTCGGGCATCCGGTTGCGGCACGCAATCCGTCCGAGCGCAGGCTACCCGTTTTCGGTGCTGCTGGACGTCACCTACCGGGTGGACGATGTCGGCTTCCACACAGGAGTCTCCGCTACCAATACGGGCGATCACACCGCACCTTACGGGATCTGTCCGCACCCCTACCTGGTGGCCGGGAAATCAGCACTCAATTCCTGGAGCCTCGAGCTGCCGGCCGACACATTCCTGGAGGTCACCCCCGACCGGCTTCTGCCCCTGGGCCGGCGCCCTGCTGCTGACGGGCCTTTTGACTTCCGCGAGGCACGGACATTGGGCGGCGTCGAAATCGATCATCCATTCACCGACCTCGTCCGGGATCCGCAGGGGAACGCAACGGTTCGGCTCACGGATCCCGGCGGATCCGGTGTCGGAATCCGCTGGGATCGGTCTTGCGACTGGGTCCAGGTCCACACCGCCGACCACGTGGTCGCTGAGCGCCACCGGCTCGGACTTGCCGTCGAACCGATGAGCTGCCCGCCCGATGCGTTCAACTCCGGCGAAGACGTCGTTCACCTCCTGCCCGGGGCGACGCACATCGCAAACTGGACCATTTTCGCCATCTAACGGCGGGTGACGACTGGAGGGACCAACTGGATACCCAAGGGAGGGCCGCGCGGGCGGGGATCATGGCGGGCGTTCCTACCGAAACATGGCCCCGGCACCCTTTGCGGTCGCTAAAGTTTCACGTTCATCAGAGGTCCTCCGGTGAACCAGCCAAGGTTGCTTTTAACCTGGCTTCTCATTAGGGCACTTTTCGTGACACGGTTGGGTACATCATTGACGCCACACTTGAAGGAGGCCGCCATGACCCCAGCCGCAGACCCCGCCACCACACGTCTCGACACCCGTGTCCCTTTTCCCGACCAAAGGCGGGAACTCATCCTGACGAAGCTTCGGACGGAAGGGCGTGCCGATGCCACAGCTATTGCCCTGGAACTGGGAGTCACGAACGAAACCGTCCGCAAGGATCTGGTGGCCCTTGAGCAGCTAGGGCTCATCAAGCGGGTCCACGGCGGAGCAGTACCCGTCGGACGGCTCACCTACGAGCCCCCCGTTGCCTCCAGAACTGCCTTCACAGAGGAAAAGACCCGAATAGCCGCCGCGGCGCTCCGTCACCTCCCTGCCGACGGGTCGGTGCTCATCGACGCAGGGTCAACTACCTCACGTTTCGCTGACTTGTTTCCCCGGGACAGGGCGATGAGCGTCTACACCAACACGCTCTCGATCGCGCTGGCACTGATGGACTCGCCTCTCCTTACGATCTACACCCTCGGTGGCCGGGTACGCCCGGTTACTTCAGCGGAAGTGGATGACTGGGCCGCCCGGGCCCTTGCCGACATCAATGTGGACGTCGCCTTCCTGGGCGCCAGCGCCGTTTCACTCGACCGAGGTCTCACCACGCCCGATGCCGCCGAAGCCGCAGTGAAGCGGCTGATGTGTGCCAGCGCCCGCCGCCGGATCCTCTTGGCGGACCACAGTAAATTTGGACGGGTCAGCAATTGGAGACACGCAGGGTTGGCCGACATCGACCTCGTCCTAACGGATGATGGCATAGAGCCACAGATGCTCGAGTCCCTACGGTCAGCTGGCGTGGAAGTGGAAACGGTCTGACCACCCAGTACTTACTGTCCACCGGCGGGCTGACCGGGTAACGGGATGGTCGAGGTTACCCACTACGGGGTCCGGCCATTCTGGGCTGAGGTCTGCTCGACTTGAACGCCGCTTGCGGTGGTCACCCCGTTCTGAATGCAGAAGACGGAAAACGACGGCGCCGAGCCCGGCATGCTAAAAATCCATGCCGGAAACCGTCCTTCGAGAAGGGGGCCTCTCATCTTCACAGTGCCCAAGTCATGTGCAAACTGTAGGTTCCACCAAAGGTCGAAAGTGAAGATTCCGGCCGGCGAAGCGTCCGCATACTCGATGCAACAGTGTCGGATCTCCCCGCTATCGCTCTTCACCTCGAGCCCCACGATGAAGGAACCGGAACGCGGGATGTCTCCTCGGCACTCGACCAGAAGCTCGCATTCGTCGCTGAACCAGGTCATCACCGCCCGCACGGGAATCGGGGCTGCCGGGCAAATGTACGGGGTCATGCTGTCTCCTCAATATCAAGTAGCGCGGATCGCCCAGAGCGGTCGATAGTAGCTGGGACCGTTTGAGTGGCGTCGCGAACAACAACCACCTAGTCCCACATCGAGTCCTTGAAGGCAGAAGCCGAAATGAACGATCTGTAGGCCGCTAGTGATCACGACTCTGGACAGAACTGGGGCGCCCGCTATCAACACGATCGGACTGTCCGATGAACTGCGGAGGCGGGCGTCAACCGCCGCGTCCTGAACCTCGGCGGCGGGAACATCGACACCGGCACGCCGATGGGTAGCAGGGAGTCCGCTGTGATGCCCGCTTGGCGCAGATGGAGCTAGAGCTGGGCTGTGCTGCTTGGGATCCGCCGCCGCGGCGATCCTTCTCGGTGCGCTGTTCCTTTATGGATGTGAGGACAAAGCTCGCCAGCCATGTCGGCGCCGAAGGCTGCTCGTGGTGAGCAGCGGACGACAAGATGGCGCTGCACCTTCGCTTATATGCTCTAAGACGGATCATGGTCACATGCGTTTAGATAATCCTTCCTACGGTCCTATGAGTCCCGGGTGCCCCTGCTGTACCCTCTGCCCTAAACAGCACTGTCGAAGCTTCTTGGAACGCTGCATCGGCCGTAGCGCCTTACTGCTTGAAGGCGGCGTCGAAGGAGGTGTTCGAGGCCGGGAAGTCGAACTTCTTGAGCGCGGCGAGGGCCTCGGGGGCGCCGTGGAGCCGGTCCATGCCGGCGTCTTCCCATTCGATGGAGATGGGGCCGTCGTAGCCGATCGCGGTCAGGGCGCGGAAGGATGATTCCCAGGGCACGTCGCCGCGTCCGGCGGAGACGAAGTCCCAGCCGCGGCGCGGGTCGCCCCAGGGCAGGTGCGAGCCCATCACGGTGTTCCGGCCGGTGGGCCGGAGCTTGGTGTCCTTGCAGTCCACGTGGTAGATCCGGTCCTTGAAGTCCCAGATGAAGGAGACCGGGTCGATGCCCTGCCACATGAAGTGCGACGGGTCCCAGTTCAGCCCGAACGCCTCCCGGTGCCCGATCGCCTCGAGGGTCCGGACGGTGGTCCAGTAGTCGTACGCGATCTCGGAGGGGTGGACCTCGTGGGCGAAACGGACCCCGCATTCGTCGAAGACGTCCAGGATGGGGTTCCAGCGGTCGGCGAAGTCCTGGTAGCCGGCCTCGAT